>JBCCCJ010000523.1:0-4972 GCA_039033615.1 Bacteroidota bacterium | reverse complement strand
TCAGCCTGGCGTTTGGGACAATTTTGCGACCTCAGCCAGTCAAATCTCCGCCATCCTGGATTTTCAACTCCCTCTGGAGGGGAGCTTGGGGGGCTTGGTCCTCGCGGATACGTCTGAACTTTCGACCGGAGAACTCCCTGATTTGGCTACGGTAAGCGAGGGGCAGTTCCGATTGGTGTTGGAAAATCGCTTTCCGGTGGAGGTGTCGCTAGAGGCAGTCATCTATGATCAGAATTGGGAAGAGGTCTATCGCCTCAGTGAGGACGCTTCGCTGGATGCTGGCGTACCCAATGATCAAGGCTATGTGGAAACTCCCACTCAGTCAGTGATTGAAACCGAAGCCTTGGGCGTAGCAGACCTGGAGACCATTTTCGAAACTGGCGCCTACTTGGTATTCCGCTTCGAAGTTGATTCTCAGCCTGAAGATGAGGACGTTCGCATCTACGCGGACTATGACATCATGGCTCGTTTGATGAGCCAGTTCCAATTTATGGTAGAATAATCGTTTTCACTCAATATGAACTCTTTCCCCCAATGGCTTCTTTTTGGGAGCCTGTTGACCTGTCTCAGTCTTTCTTCGATCGGCTTGAAGGCCCAAAGTCCCTTTGCATTGCGTTTCCTGCCCCAGGAAATCAGTGCGCAGGCCTATCAGCCAGCTTACCTGGCATTGGCTCCTGCTGCGAAAGTCGCAGCAGGCGGGCATGCAGGCTATGCCCTGGGCAGCAATGTTTTGAACGCAGATCTGTTGTTTTCGGAAGTTCGCTTCCTAGACGAAGCCCGAAAAAATCAGATCATCGACCGCCTGGGAGATGACAATCGACTGGCGGTACGCCTGCACTGGGACGCACACGCGAATGTAACCGTGGGCAAGCAACGCTTGAGCCTTTCCTTCGCTCAGAAGAGTCTCACCCGTTTGGCCTTTCACGACCCTGCCAGCATGCAACTGCTGCTATTTGGCAATGCCCCCTTCGCTGGGACAACCTTGGAGGATGAGAACATCCAATTTGTGAACCGCAGCTATCAGGAAATTGCCATCGGCTCTGCCTGGAAATGGAACAAATTGAGCTTTGGCACCCGATTGAAAGGGCTATTGGGGCAAAATAACCAAACCCTTTCGGACCTGGATTTTCAATTGACCACTTCGGAATTAGGCACCAGCATTAGCCTGAATCATCAGTACGATTATTTTGTGGCGCAAGAAGCGGGCTTGGATGGTTGGGGCTTGGGCTTGGATCTGGGAGTCGTATATGATTGGAATGAAAAATTGCGTTTGCAAGCTTCCTTGCTGGATGTTGGCTTCCTGACCTGGAGTGGCAATCGCTACCAACAGCAGGGCGAGATTGTGTACGAAGGGGTGGAAATCACCAATCTGATCAACTTGGATCTGGACAATACCGGGAATTTGGTTCCCACGGATACCCTGCAAGATCTCTTGATCGCCGGTCCGTCGAATGAGACGCAACCGGAGCTTTTGCCGATTCGCCTGGATATTGGAGCCAGTTATCAGTTGACGGCTGCTGATCGTTTGAATCTGGGTCTCCTTTGGGGCTTGCAACCCGATGCTTCCGGTGCGCAGGTACCCATCGTTTCGCTTGGCTATCAGCGCCAGTTGGGGAACTTCCTCCAGCTGGGTGCACATGGGTACGTGGGAGGGGTGGATACCTACGGGGCGGGTCTATTTGCCCGAGGCGGGTGGACCATTCAGGAGAAAATCCGCCTCAGTGTATTCGCGAGCCTGGACAATGGCATGGGAGTCCTGATGCCCCAGAACAGCGGAGGTTTGGCTATGAATGGAGGCCTGAGTTTCGGTTGGTTGTAGAAATATTTCGAACACAGATCTGCCGCTAAGTTCGGAGGAAATCCGTTGCCTCGGGAAAACGGCCTCGGGGAAATGGGTGCCTAGTTGTTGAGACAAGGAGTCCGAGGAAAGATGAAACCACAGCCTGACTGGCTGGGTAGTTGTCTTGGGATGACGAAGGAACTCTTCCCACTTCATGGGAGTCGCGCCCGCCCAACTGGCCACAATTTGTTTGTCTGCATAGGTGTACCAATCATCGTGAATCCAGATGATGGGAACGGGGGGTTCGGTCATGGCTTCCTCAACCAAGCGACTCACCGTCTGAAGCTCCTGCTCAAAGGGGGAAGCAGTCGCTTCGCGTTTTTCTCCCAGCCACAGGTTTTCATACCAACGAGCAGTGCTATGACCAAGGCTTCCAAGCAAGAGAACCACAAAGACCGCCTTTAACCAAGCAGGAACAGTCGAGAATCCACGCGCCAAGCCAAACCAACACAGGCACATGACAGGCGCGAAATATCGGCTTTCTTCCACGTAGGTCCAGGTAATTCCTTCTCCCCAATCCTCCAAGGGAACGAATAGCGACAACGCCAACAAAGGTAGGATCGTCAAGGCAGTGAGTCCCACTTCCCAGGAGCGGAGCCAATGTGTAGGTGAGCACTGGGCTTGCCATCCCATCCCGGCAATGACCCCTAAGGAAACGCCCCAAATGATCAGGAGGAGTCCTTTGAGCGGGAGATGGAGCCATTGGGCCAATTTGGGGGGATAGACGTACCAAAAGCTCTTGAGCATGAAAGGATCGAGCCTGAGCCAATGTTCTGGGAACCAGACATCCTGCGTGGGCACATACGCCCTGAGGGAAAAGTAGGCTTGCTGATCGTCCGCCGTTACTTGCCACCAGATCAACGGCAAGCACAGGAGTACCAATCCGCCTGTCGAAAGCAGGCTGGGGAACCAGGCTGGGAAGTGAAAGGCTTCTTTTCTTTTGGGTAGCAGGAGGAAAGCGGGCAGAAGCAGAAATGGGTAAAACGACCATCGGAAATGAAGGCCTGCTGCAAGACTTAGGATGCTGATGGCCAGCCATATCAACTGTTGCGTTTTTTGGAACCTCACAATTCCCCAAACTCCTGCAAACAGACAGCTAACGGCCCATACATCGGTGCTACCCCAATACTGAAAAGGCGCAAAACTGATTCCCCATCCCAGCCAGAATAATCCCTCTCCCAAAGAAAAGTGGGTAGGCGAATGAAGTCTCCACAGGCCTTGGAACACCAGGAACAGACAAAAAATGCCGAGGGAGTGAACCCATTTGGCGCTGCGAAACCAATCCTGGCACAACCCATAGACTGATCCTTGCAACCAGTGATAGGCGGGAGGCCAATGGAGAGAGGTAGGGTAGAGGGTTTGGGAAAGATCCGTTTTGGAAACGCTTTTCAGGCTGATGCCTTCTCCTGCTAGCCAATTTTGGGTGATTTGGGTTTGGAGGTTGCGGTCGGAATTGGTGAATTCAAAAAAGTGGGCGGTTCGGCCCACTTGACACAAAAAAGCCAGCAGCCAGGCTCCGTAGAGGAGACCTGATTGCCAGCTACCTTTGGCGTTCAGGATCACGCAGGCACGCTTTCCTCCTGACCCATCAATTGGATGAATTGGTCAAAGAGGTAATGGCTGTCGTGTGGACCAGGGGAGGCCTCTGGGTGAAACTGTACGGAGAAGGCTTTTTTGTTGCGAATGCGAATACCTTCGATGGTATCGTCATTGAGGTTGACGTGGGTGATGACCACTTCAGGAGAAGCCTCGATTTCATCTCTCTTTACCCCAAAACCATGGTTTTGAGAGGTGATTTCGCATTTGCCAGTCATCAGGTTCTTGACCGGATGGTTGGCACCGCGATGGCCGTTGTGCATTTTATAGGTGGTAACACCAGCCGCTAAGGAAAGGACTTGGTGGCCCAGACAAATTCCGAAGAGAGGTTTATCTTCCTCCAGAATCTTCTTGACGGTATTCACCGCATACGGCATCGCTGCTGGATCGCCAGGACCGTTGGAGATGAAATATCCATGCGGATGAAAACTGCTGATTTCTTCGTAGCTGGCTTCTGCGGGGAATACTTTCAGGTAGCAATCCCGAGCAGCCAAGTGATCCAAAATATTCGTTTTCACCCCTACATCCAGAACTGCCACCCGAAACCTTGCGCGTGGGTTACCGTGGAAATAAGGCTGAATGGTGCTGACCTTGGACGACAATTCTAGCCCTTCCATCGGAGGACATTGTTTCAGGAGCTTTTTGAGCTCCTTTTTGTCGCCCACCTCTGAAGAGATGATGCAGTTCATCGCGCCTTTGTCCCGGATGTGAGTCACCAAATAGCGGGTGTCCACGCTCGAAATGCCAACAATGTTGTTGTGGGTCAGGAAGGAATGAAGCGATTCTTCTGCCTCAGAACGAGAGAAAATCCGGGAGAAATTCCGAACGATCAATCCGGAGATCTTCGCAGACATGCTCTCATACTCCTGGCGATGAACCCCATAATTCCCGATGTGGGTGTGGGTTTCGATCAGAATCTGACCATAGTAGGAGGGATCGGTAAATACCTCTTGGTATCCGGTCATGCTGGTGTTGAAACACAACTCTCCGGTGGTGGTGCCTTTCTGTCCGATGGACACGCCTTCAAAAAAAAGCCCATCTTCCAAAAGGAGATAGGCTGGTTCTTTACGAAAGTATTTCATGCTGCTCAATCTACTATGCTCTGATCTGAAAGAGGAATTCGTTCGTAGGGAATATCTTCATCGTTGCGAAGCTTGGCAACGAGCTTATCTACTTTTTCTTTCGTGAGGTTGTGCAGGTAGCGGCGGTTGGTAACCTGGCACATGGGAGCGGTATCGCAAGCCCCAAGGCATTCTGCGGCGCGCACCCAAATCTTCCCTTCTGAGCCGACCCCTTTTTCATCCGCATCAATGGCTTCCTTCACGTAATCCAGCATTTCTGGTCCGCCAGTTTCCAGGCAGGAGAAACAAGTACACACTTCTATCAAGTGCTTGGGTACGGGCTGCTTGAAATACATGGTGTAGAAAGTCGCCACTCCGTACACGTGAGCGTAGGGAATGTCGATGGTCTCGGCAACCAGGCGAATCGCCTCGGGTGATAGCCAGCCAAATTTTTCCTGGGCAATCCAGAGAGCAG
>JBCCCJ010000522.1:0-4981 GCA_039033615.1 Bacteroidota bacterium | reverse complement strand
CTGATTCTTTGGTGCATCAGCTAGAGAATGGGTGGTCGGTGGCTTATCTGATGGAAGAAGAACAGCTATATGCGGTCGAGGATATCAGGGAATACACGGACAAAAAAGAAGTCGAGGCCGTCATCACTTCCTGCCTGGCATATTTCAAATTATTTGATAAGCGGATTCGGGAACCTCGCAAGAACGGACTCAAAGCCTATTATGTGGTGGTGTTGGATGATCGGTTGGTAGAACTGCGGGTGTGGGAATCGGGAAAACGAAAACAGAGACGAACCCACATATCCCTTCGCTCCACCAGCCGCTTGTATGGCCCCAGATTGAAAACCGAAAGTATGATCGCTCAACTCGATAGTTGATCCGGCCCAACCTCTTATGTTCCATTTGTCATTCTTTCCGGTAGGAGCCTGTTGTTCACGCAGCAGGCTTTTTGCTGGTACGAGGAAACCACTTGTTTAAGCCCCTCTGATAGCCGCTAGCCACGATCCACGCGGCCACGGCCCCGATGCAGGCACCTGCCAGGACATCGCCCGGGTAATGGACGCCGAGATAGATTCGACTGTAGGCCACGATGCTTGCCAGGAGGATCAGGGCGATCCCGATCTTTCGATTGGCAAAGTACGCCCTAAGAAACATGGTCAAACCAAAGAAGTTGGCGGCGTGGGAGGAGGCAAAGCCGTATTTGCCCCCACACTTCCCCCCAATCAGATGTATCGGAAAGTCCAACCCAGCTTCTGGCCGACAGGGGCGAAAACGAGCGATCCAGGGTTTGAGCAGACCAGAAGCAGTTTGATCCGTCAATGTGATCAAGATTGCCACACAAGCCAGCAACCACAGGGTCTTTTGCCAACCATCTTTCCGCCAGATGAGGAGCAATAGCAAGACATACACCGGAATCCAGGCAGTTTTGCTACTGAGGGTTTCCATCACCGGATCTAGCCAAGCGGCATGTAAGCCGTTGAGCCAGCGAAAAGCGGCTACATCCCATTGATTTACGGTGTCTAGCCAACTCATCCGAGGTATTCGCTGATGAAAATCCAACTCAGAGAAATGGGCAGCAGTAAGTACGCCAAGACCGTTAGGCCCCGCTGCCACCTTCGCCATGTTTGAGAATCATTCGGCCCTAGCCAGCGCTTCAATCTGGGTTCCAGCACATGAATGCTCCCTATGGCTACGAACACTCCTAGCGCTGTTCCTGCCAGGATATCGCCTAAGAAGTGGACCCCAATATACAAGCGAGTATAGGCAAACAGGGCCGCTAGTCCACCCAAGGTCAATCCGCTCCATACTGGGGTTTTTCCCCAATCATAGGCGAGAAAGACCAGGGCACCTGCCGCTGCTGCACTATGACCACTGGGGAAGGTGTAGTGAAACAGCCGCCGTAGAGGGATTTCAGAGAATTCGATTCGATGCAGAAAAACCATCACCGGACGGTGCCAATCTCGAAAGATCCAAAACTTTCCGAGATAGACCAGCACCCCAATCAATGACATCCCAATGATCACATTGAGAACCATCTCCGGCCGTTTCTGGGCCAGCCAGAGTCCGACCAGCACGCTGATGAACAGGCCGTCTCCAAAGTGGGTCAGGTGCGGCATCAACAAATCCGCCGCATAGGATCGAATGCCATTCAGGTAGAGAAAACTCTCCTCATAGCCCAATTGAAGCAGGCAGATCAATCCAGCAAGCCAGAGCAGTCCAAAGCTGATCAAAAATGGAGTCAGGCGTTGCAGAATGTGTTTCATGCCTCAGGTCGATGGGAACAAAGAGGGGTTATAGGCCTAATTTTTCCTTCAAGTCGGCAGGAAGGGCATCTTTGTGAAGCATGATGTGAATGGTTTTGGAGCGATAATAGGGCTGAGAAACATAGAGGTAGCCACCACATTGATTGGAACCTTGGCCCCAGGAATTTTTCACCACAAAGTAGGGACTGCCTTGCTGATCCTTGGCTAACCCAATGATGTGCATCAGATGATCATCGGTGGTCGAAAGATCGTCAAAACCAGCCTGTCGATCTTCCGCAGTGATTTCTTTTTCTGGTTGAGGAGAATTGAACAATTCCGCCTGTTCAGCGGCACTCAAGCTTCGAAAGGGTTGTTCTGGGATGATGGCCACTGCATTGCGGTGAGAGAAGGTTTTTTCGCTCACATCCGCATCCCAGGCGACCGTATAGCCTTGATCCAAGGCATGTTCAGCAGCCTCTACCAATTCATCCAAAGGAACATTCCACATCTGGTGCCAATCCCAATTGTCAGGTACTTCCAGGACCGATTTCTCATAATAAGGATGGTGGGTGAAGGAAGTCAATTCGACGTAATCATCCGGGTTGATCCCCAGGAAATTGGCGAAACTTTCGGGGGTGTATGTGTTCCCTTCATACGAAAAGCTTTCTGGAATTTCTCCTAGGTAGGCATCCAGAACTGCCCCGATAGCCGCTTTCCAGCGAGAAGAGGGCTTGTCTCGCCCCACAAGGCCTTCGACCATACTCAATAGAACCTCGTCCATTTCTCCGTGGTCGTGATAGCGAGGCGAAATGGTCTTTCCGGAGTAGGCCGACTCTGGCACCATTCCGTGGCGCTTGTACACTTTGTTGGCGTCATGCAGTAAGCCCCCTGGCCCAAAATTCGCCTTCCCATGCATTCGCACATACAATTCTGCTTTCCGTTCGTACACATGGCGAACCACAAACATTTCCGAGAGGTCATGCTGGCCTTTTCCCTGGCGAATCAACTCCGACTCAAAAAAGGAAACGGTCGAGAAACTCCAGCAAGTACCGGATCGCCCCTGGCTTTTGACTTCAGTGGCGGCCAGGTCTTTTTCGATGGTGAAGAGGTAATTGCCGTCGGGGCGATTCCGAATTTCTTCCTGTCCAAAGAGAGGAGAAGTCGTCAGGAGTGCCAATAAGCAACAAATGGTGGGGAAAGTGGAGAGAAGGTTCATGGGTAGCTAGTTCAATGATTTTTCATAAAAAACGGAAAGAGGTAGTCGAAAGCAGGCATTAAAGATAGAGAAAAAAGCAAGAATGGATAAGGAGACTGGCGGCTTGAGCTGTTCCTTTGCATCTAACTATTCATCCCAATCAACCAAGTACCCTTATGGAGTGTTATCCATCCATTTCCCGCCGCACGGCTATGCAGCAGCTGGCTCTTGGCGTGGGGAGTTTGTCGCTACTACCTGCTTGGTCCAGAGAGAAGCCCCGGATGGGGGTCGCGCTGGTAGGGTTGGGAAATTACGCCAATCTGGCCTTGGCTCCGGCCCTATTGGAGACCAAATATTGTCGACTGACCGGCTTGGTGAGCGGAGATCGAGCCAAGGCAGAAGCCTGGGCAAAGACATATGAGGTCCCTTTTTCCAACCTCTATTCGTACGAGACCTTCGATCAAATCGCGGATAACGAGGAGATCGATATCGTCTACGTAGTTCTCCCCAACGCCATGCATGCGGAATACAGCATTCGGGCCGCTGAAGCGGGCAAACACGTCATCTGTGAGAAACCCATGGCCATTTCCTCGGAGGAATGCGCGGCCATGATTGCCGCCTGCAAAAAGGCCGGGACTCGTTTGTCCATTGGGTATCGACTCCATTTTGAGCCCCATCATCGGGAAGTGATGCGCCTGGGTCAGCAACAGGTCTTTGGACCTTTACATCTGATTGAGACCAGCTTCGGGTATCGGTTTCGAAACCTCAGCAGTTGGCGCTTGGACCCAGTATTGGGTGGGGGAGGGGCCATCATGGATTTGGGGGTCTATTGCATCCAGGCGGCTCGATATGTCAGTGGGCAGGAACCGATTTCCGTCCAGGCACAGGCGTTTACCTATGACCGAGAAGTGTTCCAAGGCATTCACGAAAGCCTTACCTGGCAGTTCGAATTTTCCGGTGATGTGATGGCCCATACCTTCACCAGCTATTCGACCTATGTGGATCGTTTGTATGGCAGTGCGGAAAAAGGCTGGTTTGAATGCAATCCCGCTTTTAATGGAGCAGGCAGCCAGGGAAGGACTCAAGACGGCCCAATGGATTTCCCCAAAGTCAACCAACAGGCGCTTCAAATGGATGAGTTTGTGCGTGCGATCAGAGAAGATCGCCCTTCTCCCGTATCAGGAGAAGAAGGAGGGAAAGATCTGAAATTGGTGGAGGCCATTGTCGAGGCCGCGGAAAGTGGGCGGAAGATAGCGCTGTAACAAGCGATTATTTGCTTTCCAGCTCCTCCAATTTTGCCTTCAAACGAGCCAATTCTTCTTCTGCAGCTTGGGCTCTTTGTTGCTCTTTGGATAATGTTTCTGACCTCTGTCTTCTTTTTATTCGGGATTCAAGACAACTTCTGGCAACGTAGTGGTCTGACAGCGAAAGTGATCTGACCTCTGTCTTCTTTTTATTCGGGATTCAAGAAACCTTCTGACAACGAAGTGATCTGACAGGGAATCCGGTCTGTCATCTGACCTCTCTTTGGCTCGTTATTCTTTGCCTGATTGCAGGGTTTGTAATTTGGCCTTGAGCCGCTCAATCTCAGACTCAGCCTCAGACCGGGCCTTTTCTGATTGTAAGAGTGCGTCTTCAGCCTCAGCTAAAGCATTTTCTATTTCTTCAAATGTCCGAAAGGCTTTTCCGTCCGGTAAAAAAACGCTCACCTGATTCTCTTCCCGCTGAAAGGTTATTCCCAGCCGGGGACTGGTCCACTTCTGCGTAGGAAAATCGGACCCCTTCAACTCGTCTCCTTGTAGCAGAAAAGGCACAAAACGCTCTGGATCGCCTTCCTTTTTGCCAGGTTCGATCACGATGAGTTCCTCTACGCCATGCCGAGCATAAAACTGCTGCTTTTCCAGCATTTCCAGGGCTGTATTGGAAGGAGAAAGCACTTCAAAGGCCACTTGAGGAGGCACGTCGGCTTCTTCCCATTGCAGATAAGAACTGCGATCTCCATCAGGCCGACCGATGGCCACCATGACGTCGGGAGCGGCCGAAATACGCGGCTGCCCTTCGACCG
>JBCCCJ010000521.1:0-4989 GCA_039033615.1 Bacteroidota bacterium | reverse complement strand
CAGCGCATTCACCACAAAGGCGGGTTGGCCACGAAGTCCGAGGTTTGGGGCGGAAAGTGGCGTTGGGCTGGGACTTCGGCGCTTTTTTGCCTACTTTTTGTGCGGACAAAAAGTAGGGCCGGTTGAGCTTGCGAAATCCCGCTTGCGGGACAGGCGATACCAAGATTGGACAACAAAAATCCAAAGGAGCTTCGAGAAATGTCTAGTGGTGTGCTCTGATTGTCTAAGCTAGGTTTCACCTACCGCGGGTCTCCCTTTTTTTGGGCTGCAAGAAATCGTTGAAGTCCCAGCTCAACATATCATCCGGTCCCCTTCCTTCCCGTTTCGAGACAGACTGGGCGAAGTTTATTCCGGGGAACCGAAATATCGGCAGTATTGGCAGGTACCATCCCCAAGGCTTGGCGTGCTGTAGGAACGCCCTTGTAAGCGCTGCGCCTGATTCTACAGGAAACATATTCCGAAATATCATAGACGCCTTACCCCTCCAGCGTAATCAACACCGAAGTCCCCTCCCCTGCTTTCGATTCCATGAGAAAACTGCCATTCAGGTAGCTGACCCGGGCTTCGATACTCTGTAAGCCTAGCCCAGTACGGGCTGCGTCCAGGTCGAAGCCTATGCCATTGTCCTCGACGGTGATTTCCAGTTGCGCATCAAAGTGACTGATCTGCACCAGACCTTCGGTGGCTTGGGCATGTTTGAGGATGTTTTGGACCAATTCCTGAATGATGCGGTAGAGCATGCTTTGCTGTTCCTGGCTCAGGGCATCTGCCGACCAGTTGCCTAACTGCTGAAATTGGAGGTCCAATTTGCCGGATTGGGTGATGTTTTCACACAGGCTTTCCAGCGCGGGGATCAAGCCAAAGCGAACCAACACTCCCGGCACCATATGATGGGCAATCCGTCGGACTTCATCGGCGGTTTCCTGGATCATTTGATCGGCAGAGGATTTGGCTGCTTCCGGTGGTTGGTTTTGGAGGCGAAAGCGCATGGAGGAAAGCAATCCTCCCAGCCCATCGTGCAAATCGCGGGCGATTCGGTTTCGCTCGCTTTCCTGGCCCTCAATCATGGCAGATAGCGCTTTGAGTTGGGCAGCTTGTTGCACCTGTTCCATTTCCTGCCGGGCAAGGAGTTGTTCTTTTTGGGCCAGGCGACGCCGTTGAATCACAATGACTACCAGCACCAAAATCAAGAGGCCCAAAAAAGCCAATAACCAATTGCGGCGCTGAATGCGGCTGTTGGCCAGGACAATGGCCTGCTCCTTTTTGGCGGTTTCGTATTGGACCTGGAGTTCGTCCAACTGCTTTCGATTCCGTTCTTCCGTCAAGGTATCATTCAGCAGAATGTAGGCCCGGCTGTGGCCATAAGCGGTCTCAAAATTGCCGCGATTGGCTTCGATGGTGGAGAGGTTGATAAGGGCAGAACGCTTTTGGGGCTTGGCAGATAGAGATTCCGCCAAACGGAGCGAGTGTTCCGCATACCAAGCCGCGGAATCCTGATTGCCCATTTCCCGAAAGACATACGCGACATTGTTGAAAGCCTGGATTTCTCCTATGCGACTGCCACTCTCCTGATAATTCCGCAGAACCTCCTGATCGTACCGAAGGGCCGCTGAAAAATCCTGCTTGCGCCAGGCCATGTACGCCAAATTGGTGAGGATAGCGGCGCGGGTGTTGCGATCTTCGGTTTGCTGATTCAGGGTCAGGGCTCGCTCCACGTAGGTCTGGGCCTCTTCCCAGGCATCCATTTGAAGATGGACGCTGCCGAGGTTGTTGAGAGCAATGGCTTGCCAGAAGGGAAGGTTTGCCTCGGAAAAATGCGCCAAGGCTTGCTGATAGGCTTCGACGGCCGATTCATATTTTTTGACCCGTTCATTCACTTTGCCAAGGCTGATCTGGCACATCCCCATGCCCTGCTGGTCCTCCAAGCGCTCGAAGATCGACAGCCCTTCCAGTAAGTATCGAATGGCCTGTTCTTGCTCTCCTCCATAGTCGGCCAACACTCCCAAATAGCGCAAAGCGAAGGCTTCCATCCGGGGGTTGGGTTCTGCTTTTCCGAGATTCCTAGCCCGTTCAAAGTGGGTCTGCGCCGAATCTAGTTGATCCGATTTCAGGTACCAACTTCCCAAACGCGCCCACCATTCCGCCTCGGATACCTGGGCTTCCGCAAGTCTGGGGTACACTTGATCCAGCACTACCCGAGTCGTATCCAGGCGTTTGAGGGCGAGGCCCGATTTGGCAAGGGCAAATTGGCTGGCCCACCAGCGGGCAGAGTCTCCCGCTTGTAATGCCAGTTCTCCGGCCTTGGAAGCTACTTCCCAGGACAATTCTGATTGGTCCCGGACGAGGGATTCATGTTCGTTGAGCAGAAAAGCAACTTGTTCCGCAAGGCTTTCTCCTTCCTTTTTCGCCAAGATTTCCTCCACCGACTGAGCATTTCCACCCAGCCAGTACCCCAGCAATCCGATGACCAGCATCCATTGTTTCATAGCTACTTTTGACTACCCAGCAAAGAACCCTCATTTTTCTGCCACGAATGCCCGATCGCCCTTCCCCTTTTCAGGTTAGTTGGGTAATTCGTGGCTATTTTGTTCCCTCATCTTGCTACCTAAAGGAGAATATTACGAATTACCCCTCAGGAAGATAACAACCCTTTCTCTAAGCTGATCCGCACGAGCGACGCTGTATTGTTGGCTCCTAGTTTCTCCAACAGGTGGGCGCGGTGTGATTCTACGGTTTTGAGGCTGATGTGCAGTTGTTCTCCGATTTCGTTGCTGGATTTTCCATCCACAATCAGGCGGAGTACCTCCTTTTCCCGCCGAGTGATGCGGGGCTGAAAGCTGGTAGAAGCGGCTTGTTGACTGGCCGCTGCCAAGACCGGGATGAGTTCCTGACTGAGGTAATTGTCCCCTTGATGAACGGTTCGGATGGCCTGCACCAATTCGTCTGCCCCTCGGCTTTTTAAGACATAGCCCTTGGCTCCGGCTTTGAGCGCCGCACTCACATGCGGGCGATCCCCGTGCATGCTGAGAATGACGGTTCGGATGTGAGGCTGTTGTTGAGAAACGAGTTTGCACACTTCCATTCCGTCTTTGCCGGGCAGGTCTAAATCCAGGACCAAGACATCAATGGCTTCTTCTTTCAAACCCGCAAGGGCAGCGGTCCCGCTTTCGGCCACGCCCACCACCACCATGTCCTCCTCCACCTTCAATCGGCTTTGGATGCCATCCAGCAGGACGCGGTGGTCGTCGGCGAGGAAGATTCGAATCATGTTTTGATCTTTTTGCCTTGGGCAATCATGATGTCCCACATTTCATCAGGAACTTTTTGCATCATGGAGAATTCGCCTGCTCCATCCAGCCATTCTCCGGCGTCGATGGTTACGACTTCTCCATTTACATAAGAGGCAAAATCAGACACCAAATAAGCGGCTAAGTTGGCCAATTCCTGATGCTCCCCTACTCTGGCCAAAGGTACTTTTCCAAGTGGATCAATGTCGAGAGCTTCGCGCATGGCTTTGGGGAAAAGGCGTTCAAAAGCGCCAGGCGTAGGAAATGGTCCGGGCGCAATCGCATTGGAACGAATGCCATACCTGCGGCCCCATTCTACTGCCAGAGAACGGGTCATGGCCAATACCCCAGCTTTTCCACAGGCGGAAGGCACCACAAAAGGAGAACCCGTCCAGGCATAGGTGGTAACAATGTTGAGGATGTTGCCCTTGATCTGGTTTTCGATCCAATATTTGCCCACTGCCAGGGTGCAATTGTAGGAGCCTTTGAGGACAATTTCTACCACCGTATCAAAGGCCCGGTAGCTCAATTTTTCCGTTGGGCAGACAAAGTTTCCAGCGGCATTGTTGACCAGGATGTCCACTTGTTTGAATCGCTCCACCGCTCTGGCGAGCATATTTTCGACCATTTCTGGGTTGCGGACATCACAGGCCACGGGTAAGACTTCTCCCCCGGTTTCTTCCTGTAGCTCCTCCGCAGCTTTCTCCAATCGCTCCATACTGCGGCTGGAAATGACCACCTTGGCTCCTAGTTGTAAAAAATAGCGGGTCATGGATCGACCGAGGCCAGATCCGCCTCCGGTGACGATGATGACTTTGCCTTTCAAGGCGTCATCACGCAGCATAGGTTGATTGTACATGGTAGTTTTTTTCTGCAAATTAGGCAAAAGAAATGGCTTCTCATGAAAACGGTGCTCTTGATTTTGGGCGTACTTTTGGGGCTGTATGGGCTGATTTGCTTGTTGATGTATCGGTTTCAAGAGGCCCTGATTTTCCCCGCCTACTCCCTTCCTGCTGATTTTGTATTTCGATTTCCTTTCTCTCCCGAACCGGAAGAAATCTGGCTAGATGGAGACGAAGCCAAGCTGCATGGCCTCTACTTTGGTCCCAAAGCAGCGAAAGGCGTGGTGCTGTATTTTCACGGAAATGGAGGTGCCTTAGATGATTGGGGAGAAGTGGTGCCCCGCTTTTTGGAGCGCGACTTGGCTGTTTTGTTGGTGGACTACCGGGGGTACGGAAAAAGTACCGGAAAGCGAAGCGAAGCAGCCATTCTGGAAGATGCTTTGATTGCCTATGATTGGGTCGCTGCGCGTTGGCAATCAGATCAAATCCGCATCTATGGCCGCTCTCTCGGCTCAGGTATTGCGACCTATGTCGCAGCCAAGCGTCCGGCGAAGAGTTTGCTCATTGAGACGCCATACGCACAATTGTCTCAGGTCGCTCAGGACCGCTATCGGTGGCTGCCTGTACTCCAATTGATTCGGTTTCATTTTCCGACTTACCGCTATTTGGAAGAGGTAGAGGCACCCGTTTTTCTGATTCATGGTACTGCCGACCAAGTCATCCCCGTTCACCACAGCCACCGCCTGAAGGGCGCTTTTCCTCAAAGCACCTATGTAGAAATCCAAGGAGGGAACCACAACAACCTGGATCAATACCCAACCTACTATTCATGGTTGGATATCGCTTTGCTGCGGCAAGAT
>JBCCCJ010000520.1:0-4993 GCA_039033615.1 Bacteroidota bacterium | reverse complement strand
TGGCGCCGTTTCTGGCGATACCATTATGTTTGACCCCCTGATCACGGATGGGATTCCCATTGCTCTTACATCAGGAGAAATTCTGATTGACAAATCTTTGGTAATTATTGGAAATGGGGCTGCTCAAACCTCCATTGCTGGAAGTACGTCTCGGATCTTCAACATTTCTGCTGCCGGAGAAGTCCGACTAGAAAATCTGGCTTTGGTTAATGGCCAAAGCACCGGGAACGGTGGAGCCATCGCTTCCTCCGATACAAAGCTCATGTTAGACAACTGTTTGTTCTCCTTGAATGAGGCGGATAGCAGTGGTGCTGCGGTGTATCACCAAGGCGACTCCTTGATTGTCAGCAATTGTCAAATGATCGGGAATACCGCCCATGGAAATGCCAGCACAGACGGTGGTGGGGCGATTTACCACGCCGGAGGGGTTGCCATGATTCAGAACAACTCAGAAATTCGGAACAACACTGCCGATGGAAGCAGCGGAAGCGGCGGTGGAATTTTCAACGGAATGAATGGCGAACTACTGGTCATGGATAGCCGCATCGTCTCCAATAGCGCGATGCGTGCAGGTGGCGGGATCGAAGACAATTCTGGGGCAGGGACCATGGTTACCTTGACCAATGTCGTGTTAGACAGCAATGCTACCAGCATGGCTCCCGGTAACGGAGGTGGTTTTCACATCACTGGTCCTGGCGATGCGATGATCACGGGCGGCACGGTGAACGGAAATACTGCTTCCAATCAGGGCGGTGGGGTATGGAACGGAACGGGACTCATGACCATCAACCAAGTGAGCATAGAGAACAACCTGGTTACAGGAGGGGAACTCACCTCTGGAGGAGGAGGGATTTATAACCTCGGAGGAGAAGTTCGCGTCATGTCTTCTACCATTGCCGAAAATGAGTGTAGCGGTACCGATGCGCGCGGTGGTGGCATCTTCAATCCTAGTTCTGGGATCATTTCTGTCAGCTACAGCACCATTTCTGGGAATGAAGTCATAGGGAACGGCGGTGGAATTTCGAATGCAGGAGAAGCATCCTTAGTAGCAGTTTCCCTGATCAACAATCAGGCAGGCGCAGAAGGTGGGGGCATCTTGCTGACGGAAATGAATGCGACCGCAAGCATTTCTAGTTCAATCATTGCAACCAACATGGGCAGTAGCGGGGTCGATCTTGCCGCTCAGGCAGGCACTTACACCTCCGTAGGATACAATCTGATTGGTCAGGATGATGCGAATGTATTTCCTGAAATGAGCTCAGACCAAGAAGGGATGACCGCTGCGCCCCTAGATCCTATGGTAGAGCCATTGAATGATAATGGCGGAGGCACCCGGACTCACGCCCTGATGGACGGAAGTCCCGCTCGTGATGCAGGTGATCCTCAGAACAACGACCCAGATCAAAGAAACGCTGGCGTGGTAAATGGACAAAGAGACGCAGGATCGTATGAATACGATGGCATCATCTCTAGTGTGGAAAACATATCTCAAGCAGATTTCTCGCACCAATTGTACCCCAATCCTCTGCGAGGTCGTCAGCTGAATCTTTTGCTTCAAGGAAGAGCAGGAACGCCCATTCAGGTACAGATTCTAGAGTTGGCCAGTGGGAAAACGGTGTATCGGACCGAACTCCAACCTGGAGAACATACGGTACACTTACCCAAATTGACTCCTGGTACCTTCGTGGTTCTATTGATTCAGATGGATCGGATAGAGTCGCACAAATTGATTCTTCTGAAATAAATCAGCTTTGCATATCGAATGTGAAAGGGCAGCCAAATCGGCTGCCCTTTTTGTATTTCATACCTCAGAGAGATTATTGCTTCAATTCCTCCCAACGCTTCACCCCTTTCAAAAAATGCAAGCGGACAATGCTCTGATCCAACCAACCTGGGAGCGGCAAACGCGGGGGCTGCTCCTGATAGATGCGTTTCCGCTCGCTTCGTAAATATCCCAACCAACCGTAGAAGGCGAAATGCCCTTTTAGGATGGCCAAGATGGTCCCGAAATCCAGTTGAGTGAGTGCGCGGACGCCCCAAACACCATCGAGAATCAGGCGAGTGAAGATGCGGGAGAAGCGTTTTCCAGCGGGGAGATTCTTATAGAGACAAGCGAGACTGTTGCGAACGTTGAGGAAGGTTTTGCGGGGATTGCCTTGAGGCAGCGTGCCACCGCCTACGTGCCAGACCACGCTCTTCGGTTCCACCCAGACTTCGTAGCCCAGATTCTGAGCCCGCCAGCAAAAGTCGATTTCCTCCATATGGGCGAAGAAACGGGCGTCAAACAAGCCAATTTCCTGGACCACTTCCGTTCGGAGCAAGCAACAAGCACCAGTCGCCCAAAATACCTGCTGAGCTTCCTCATACTGGCCTTTGTCGGTTTCCACTTCATCAAAAATCCGGCCCCGACAAAAGGGATATCCAAAGCGATCCATGTATCCGCCACTCGCTCCGGCATACTCAAATTGATCCTTTTGGTGATAAGCAAGAACCTTCGGCTGTACGGAGACGAGCGTGGGCTTGGCTTCTGCCAACGCCACCAGGGGCTCCAGCCAAGCAGGCGAAACCTCGACGTCGCTATTCAGCAGCACAACATAAGGGGTCTTGACGTAGGGGAGGGCTCGATTGTTGCCTTCCGCAAAGCCCCAATTTTCTTTGAGTGCTGCGATTTCTACGTTGGGAAAATGCTCTTGCGTCCAGGCGATGCTATCATCGCTGGAACCATTATCCGCCAGGAGAATGTGCAGATTGGGATAGGTAGAAGCCTGGACCGAAGGCAAAAATTGCTCCAGCCAGTTGCGACCGTTCCAATTGAGGATGAGGACAGTAACTGCGGGCTGTTGCATCAGGAGCCAGAGAGACCAAATTGACTCAAATCCAGACCTGGAACATTCGGCAGAAAGCCTTTGGAAGCGGATTCCAGTTCTTCTCTCCCGCGCTGTTCTGCCTTTTCAAGGGCTTTGTTGACCGCAGCGGTGATGAGATCTACCATGATTTCCGGATCATCTTTGTCGATGATGTCTGGATCAACATCGATCTTCATGATCTTTCTGTTGCCATTGGCAGTCACCCGAACCATTCCACCGCCAGCTTCCGCATCTACGGTGATGTGATCCAACTGCTCCTTGACTTCCTTCAGGCGACCTTGCATCTCCTGAAATTTCCCCATCAAATCTGGAAGATTGAACATATATTTTTAATCAGTTACCAAACAAAAATACGCTTTTTTTGTGAATTGGGGGAATTGGGAAAGTAGCGTGCTCTTCCAGGCCGCTCAGATGATGGCGAATTCATGAATGGAGCATCTGGCAAATCCCTGCCACCGCAATGACTTGGCCTCTGTCTTCCAATCCGTGGGGCGTTACAACCGCTGTCCTTTGAAGCGCAAGAGATAAAATTCGTGAAAGCAAAGGCTTTGTGCCATCAGGACATCTCGCCCTCGCCGGGAAGCAGTCCCACCTCATTCTTTTTCACTGACAAATCTGTCCGGCTTCAACTTCCATCGCTTGTGAGACCACAGCCAGAATGCAGGATCTCGTTCAATGGTTTGTTGAAGGGCCTGGATCTGGAGATCGGTGAAGGCATGTACGTGTTCCTTGGTTGCCGGAAGGAACTCCATCGGGTCGAGGATTTTCAGTTCGACTCGGTATCGCCCACGACCTACTTTTTCCACATCGGCGTAGTACACCCTCGCCTTGGCACGAAGGGCCAATTTGGCAACGCTGGTATGGAAAGCGGTAGGCCTTCCCAAAAACTCAGAAAAGTACAACGGTCCTCCTCGATGGGGGGATTGGTCAAAAATGAAACCGTATAAGCTGACCTCGCGCATCGTTCGGAGAGCATCGATCATGGCATAGCGCATCGGCCTCATTTTCAGCCCTCTGCGTTGGCGCATCCAGGTAATCAAATCATCAAACACCTGAGAAGAGAAGGGATTGTACACCGCATAGGTCGGAATGCGGCCACGGGACATCAGATCCAGGCGGGCACACATCCACTCGAAATTGCCATAGTGAGAGGCGAGCAATAAGCTCCCACCCGGCTGGGCCAGAATGTCCTCCGCAATCTCTGGATTGACCAGTTCGACCCGCTTCGCGAGTGCTTGGTCAGAAATCGAAAACGACTTGATGGTCTCGACAATCACGTCGCAGAAATGACGATAAAATCGTCGAGTCTGCTGGTGGAGTTCCGCCTCTTCCCAGTCTGGGAAACATTGTCGGAGGTTGTCATATACGACTTTTTTTCGATACCCCAAGCCGCCATAGATCAGCAAAAATAGCCCATCACTCAATCGGTACAGACCCCAGATGGGAATCCGACTCAGCACTTGGATCACGCCCCACCAACAGCCGTAGGCGATCCGTTGTCCCCAACTCCTGCTAGCGGTCAATTTCGATGTCCTGGTTGAAACGATTGGTGCGATCCCGCTCATAGTCAATCCCTTGTGGGGTCAAGCCCGCATTGTTGGCAGACAACTGAGAACGCCAACGAGGGTTGTTTTCTTCTCCATACTTGGTAGAGTGGAGAAGCGGATATTCATTGGTTGCCAAATCGGGATCATAAAAAATGAAGACCACATTGGTTTGACGGCCGAGGCGGTTGTAGCGCCAGGTTTCATACGGCAAGAGGTGAGGCTTGGAGGGATGCCGTTCGACGTCTTCGGGGATGCCATATCTCAGAAATACCCTTCCTCGGTCTGTCTGCCAGCCTTCCCGGAAAGAAGATTTGAATTCCTGATTCGCATACTCCAGCGCAGCGAGGTGCCCATTCCACAGATCCAACACTTTTTGATTGGTCTTGCGGCGCTTATCCAGGAAACTATACAGGAAATTCTTTTTCTGATCGAAGGTTTCCAAGACTTTCATGAAGTTAGCTTCCTGCTCGGTAGCGATATGAAAGAGCGTCTGGAGATAGTAATCCAATTCTTTATCGGAATATTTGTTGAAGATGTCAGTCCCATCACTGTTGAGCGCCAGGCCAGGATTGCTTTCGG
>JBCCCJ010000519.1:0-4996 GCA_039033615.1 Bacteroidota bacterium | reverse complement strand
GCGTTGAGCAAGCGCGCTGAGTTGGCCCTTCGCGAAGGACGCGCGGCCGGCCGCTACACCCGCGTATACGTCGGCTTGAGCGATGTCCCGGATGATGGTGATGTTGATGCCGGCTCCAGCAACTGCGCGGATGGCAGCCTCTCTTCCTGAACCAGTACCTTTCACAAACACCTCGACCTCGCGAAGTCCCATGTCATAGGCCTTCTTACAGCAATCTGTTGATGCTACCTGAGCAGCATAGGGCGTATTTTTCTTAGAGCCACGGAAGCCCATTTTACCAGCAGCAGACCAGGAAATGGTGTTTCCAGTCAGGTCAGTAACCGTGATGATGATGTTGTTGAAAGAAGAAGTGATGTGCACTTGCCCTTTAGGCTCCACCTTCTTTTTCTTCTTTCCAACTTTAACTTGCTTGGACTTTGCCATATTGATTCAATCCTAAGATGTCTTCTAATAGGGGTCGAAGTAAGCTCCATCCACCCCAAAACCAGATTATTTCGGTGCCTTCTTTTTTCCGGCCACAGTTTTCTTTCTCCCCTTGCGGGTACGCGCATTGGTACGAGTCCTCTGTCCACGGAGTGGCAATCCCTTCCGATGACGCAGGCCGCGATAGCAGGCGATATCCATCAAACGTTTGATGTTCAATTGGATTTCCGCTCGCAATGCTCCTTCTACTTTGTACTCATCACTGATGATCCGACGAATGGTTACTACCTCATCGTCGTTCCAGTCATTCACTTTCTTATCTTCACTGATCCCAGCCTTGTGAAGGATCTCTGTAGCTGAAGTCTTGCCAATCCCAAAAATGTAGGTGAGGGCAATAACACCGCGCTTATTTTTTGGTAGGTCTACACCTGATATCCGTGCCATGTCGTATTCTTTCTGAGATTAACCTTGACGTTGCTTACAACGTGGATTCTTTTTGTTGATCACGTACACTTTCCCTTTGCGGCGAATGATTTTACAATCAGCGGTACGTTTTTTTACGGAAGCTCTAACTTTCATGAGTTGTTAGTTTTTATATCGATAACGGATACGTCCTTTGTCCAAATCGTAGGGAGAGAGTTCTAGGGCTACTTTGTCGCCTGGAAGAATTTTGATGTAGTGCATTCTCATTTTCCCAGCAATGTGGGCATGCACGACGTGTCCATTTTCCAACTGCACTTTGAAGGTAGCATTTGGAAGTGCTTCCAGGACTTTGCCGTCAACCTTGATCGAATCTTGTTTAGCCAAAACGCAATGGATTAGTTCTCAATAAATTCAAAGGTCGTCAAAATTTCTGCCTTTTCCTTGGCAATCAGTACGCAGTGCTCAAAGTGAGCAGATGGTTGACGGTCAGTTGCATACACTGTCCAGCCATCGTTGGCCACTTTGATCTGGCGACGCCCCAAGTTGACCATTGGTTCAATTGCTATCACCAAGCCCTCTTTCATCCGAATTCCTGATCTGCGACGACCATAATTTGGAACTTCAGGCGCCTCGTGCAAGTTCTTTCCCAGGCCATGCCCAACCATTTCTTTCACAATGCTGTACCCATATGATTCAGCATGTCTTTGAATGGCATGAGAGATCTCTCCCAAGCGATTCCCGGCAATTGCCTTTTCAATCCCCTTGTACAAGGATTCCTTGGTAACTTCCAGCAATCGCTGCTTCTTATTCGATATCTCGCCCACCGGAAAGGTATAGGCGGAATCTCCAAAGTAACCATTCATGTACACCCCGCAGTCCACTGAAATGATGTCTCCCTCTCTGAGAATGTGATGCTGAGAAGGCATTCCGTGTACAACTACTTCATTCACTGAAGAACAGATAGAAGCGGGAAAAGGATAGTCTGCAAAAGAAGCGTCATAATCCTTAAACGCTGGCACTGCACCGTGATCGCGAATGAACTCTTCGGCGATTTGGTCTAATTTGGCCGTACTCACGCCTGGTTGAATGTGTTTTTTCAATTCCCCCAGGGTCTTCCCTACTAACAAAGAACTTTCTCGAATGAGTGCAACCTCCTCCGAGGATTTATACGAAATCTGATCGCTCATTACTTAACTGCTAGACCGCCACTGCGCTTTCTTCCCTTAACCCGTCCAGTCTGCATCAAGCCATCATAGTGGCGCATCAACAAGTAACTTTCCACTTGTTGCAAGGTATCCAAGACGACCCCAATCATGATGAGCAGGGTGGTACCCCCAAAGAATTGGGCAAAACTTCCTGTTGCTCCTAAAACAGTAGCAACAGCCGGGAAGACGGATACCGTTGCCAGGAAAATAGAGCCTGGCAGCGTGATTCTTGAAAGGACTGTGTCAATATATGCTGCGGTCTTCTTCCCTGGTTTCACCCCAGGAATGAACCCACCATTCCGCTTCAACTGATCAGCAATCTCATTCGGATTGACCGTAATTGCTGTGTAGAAGTAGGTAAAGATGATGATCATGAGGAAGAAGACTACGTTGTACCAAAAGCTGGTATAATCTCCCAGGACCGTCAACACTCCAGTCAATTGCTCTGCACCTGACAGTTGGATCAGGGTAGTTGGCAAGAACATGATCGCTTGTGCGAAGATGATCGGCATAACCCCAGCAGAGTTCACTTTCAATGGAATGTATTGGCGAGCTGCGTTTCCACGTCCCAATTGGCCGATCCGATTTCCCATCATCTGACGAGCGTAGTTGACAGGGATTTTACGGGTAGCCTGAGTCAGCGCCACCACAGCCATGGTTACAATTCCCAGCGCTAGAATCTCGATGAAAAACACCATCGGAAGATTCGTCCGGGCTTCATTGACAATCGCTCCTGGAAATCCAGAGATGATTCCAATCATGATGAGCAAAGAGACTCCGTTTCCAATTCCATTGTCGGTGATTCGCTCACCCAACCAAACCAAAAACATGGTCCCTGCTGTCAGGATACAAACACTCGTGATCCAGAAGAAGGAAGAACCTCCTGAAACTGCATCTCCATATTGTCCATTCAAGTAGACAACGTAAGAGGCTGCTTGTCCCAGCGTAATCGCAACTGTCAGATAACGAGTAATCTGATTCATTTTCCGTTGGCCACTCTCTCCTTCTGTCCGCAGTTTCTGAATGCTAGGAAGTACTGCTCCCAACAATTGAACTACGATAGAGGCTGAGATATAGGGCATGATGCCCAGAGCCAGAATGGAGCCACGTGCAAACGCACCTCCGAGGAATACATTGAAAAGATCTAGTAGATTCCCTCCTGCACCACCGCCACCAAAGGCAGCCTGGAGAGAGCTGGAATCAACCCCTGGAAGAATCACGAAAGTTCCGAGACGATACACCGCCAATAACAGCAGGGTGTAAAGAATCCGATCCTTGAGTTCCGGGATCTTAAAGATATTCCTAAGTGTCTGGATGAGGTCTCTCATTGAATCTTATACTTCAGTAGCAGTTCCACCGACACCTTCAATGGCCGTCTTCGCAGATCCGCTGAATTTGTTCAACTTAACTTCCACCTTCGTCTTGATTTCTCCACGTCCCAAAACCTTCACCCTTTCATCGGCAGAAGAAATGATCCCGTGCGACATCAGATACTCATGGTCTACCACTTCAGCAGGGTGAGCTTCCAATAGTTCTTGGATGCTATCCAAATTGATGGGGTGATAGCTTACACGACCTAGGTTTTTGAAGCCGAATTTAGGAACTCGACGGTAGAGGGGCATCTGACCACCTTCAAACCAAGGACGGTATTTATGTCCACTCCGGGATTGCGCCCCTTTGTGGCCACGAGTAGAGGTTCCTCCTCTTCCGGATCCTTGACCGCGACCCACTCGCTTTCTTGTTTTCGTAGCGCCTTCGGCAGGCTTGAGGCTATGGAGCTTCATGATTATTCAGTCTCTTCTAGTTTTACCAAGTGGCTCACTTTCTTAATCATTCCCAGTATCTGGGGCGTACAGTCCTTCACGACTGTGCGGTTGATGCGTCCCAACCCCAGCGCCTCAATGGTCGCTTTCTGGTCTTTCGGACGGTTAATCAGGCTGCGTACCTGTGTGATTTTTACCTTTGGATACATGGTTCGATTCGTACTAGCCGTTGAACACCTTACTTAAAGAAATCCCTCTGCGCTCAGCAACTGCGTTTGGCATTTGCATTCCTATCAGGGCTTTTACAGTAGCTTTCACTACGTTGTGTGGGTTGGAAGAACCGAGACTCTTTCCAATCACGTCTTTTACTCCAGCAGCCTCCAATACTGCACGCATCGCACCACCAGCCAATACTCCTGTACCAGGAGCGGCAGGGCGAAGCAATACTTTTGCAGCCCCATATTTGGTGAAAGACTCGTGCGGGATGGTATTGTGCAAGACGTTGACTTTGATCAGATTCTTCTTCGCATCGTCAACTCCTTTAGAGATAGCGTCGGTAACTTCGTTGGCTTTTCCTAGGCCGAATCCTACGATTCCGCTGCCATTTCCTACTACCACAATGGCACTGAAGCTAAAGCGACGGCCACCTTTCACAACCTTCGCTACCCGCTTGATTTTGACGACGTTCTCCTGGAGCTCGACGTCACCGCTTTTTACACGAATTTCGTTGGGTAAATTCATAAAACGCTTAGAATTTCAGCCCGCCTTCCCGAGCTCCTTCTGCCAATGCTTGTACTCTGCCGTGGTATTGGTAGCCGCCACGATCAAATACGACTTGGGATATCCCTGCTGATTGCGCCGCTTCAGCTAATTTCTTGCCGACTTCGCGGCCTTGATCTATTTTTGAAAGCGCCTGCAAATCTAGGTCTTTTGAGCGAGAAGAACAACTTGCCAGCGTTCTTCCAGCTTCATCATCAATGATCTGGGCATAAATCTGGCGATTGCTGCGAAATACAGCTAGACGAGGTCTTTCACCAGTCCCTTTGACCTTGGAACGAAGACGCTTCCGAATGCGATTGCGTCTTCTGACTTTTTTTAATGCCTTTGCCATGAAAAAATTCGTTTCTTCAGAGGCTGTTTCCAGGGAAGATACCTGGCCCTCTTGCAATGGTTTCGTAGATT
>JBCCCJ010000518.1:0-5005 GCA_039033615.1 Bacteroidota bacterium | reverse complement strand
GCCTACCCAAAACCCGTTCCGGCAAGATCATGCGCCGTATCCTGAGAAAGATCGCAGAAAATGATTATGGAAGCTTAGGCGATACATCGACATTAGCGGATCCCAGCGTCGTTGACGTTTTAATTGAGGGACGGAAGAATCGGTAGTGATACTTCGGTAAATTCGCAATCTGTACGGCCCAATTGAAACCAGCTTTGCCAATCCAGATGGGTGTAAGCGTAGGCACCAAAACCTGTGACTCCCCCCAGCAGCAAAAACAGGAGTACCCCCCAGCGAACGCTTCTCTTGCCAGAAGTAGGGGACGCAGGCTGGGAAGCAGGAACGTTCATCAGCTCCTGATCCCAGGCGGGCAGACACCAATCCAGGCCTTTGGAAATTTCTTGTAAGCCATACCCGCCCCATTCCAGCTTTTTGCGGACGGAATTCGGCCCCTTGCCATCCCAGATGAAGCGATCTTGCTCCAACTGATAGAAAACTCGCTTGTGGGTGAATTGCTCTGGAAATGCCGCCTCTAATTGCTGGACACACGCCTTGATGGATTGTCCTTGGGCGAGGAGTTGGTAAAACTGAGCGGCGATGTCTTCTACGATCCGGCGGTCGTGTTCGGTTTGGGTCGCGAGGATCAGGGGAATGTTCAGCGGCAGGAGCGCCTCCAACAAGGCATTGGTGGCACAACCACTGAGAAACACCACCTGAAGATTGGGGAGCTTGCCTAACAATTGGGCGAAATCTTCCGGGCTGAGCGCCTCTTCTCCCCAGCCTCCTTCTAGGTGAAAATACTCTCCCGCTGAAAATCCAGCGATGTGAAGCACTTGCAGACTTGGCAGGAACCGAAAGTGACGCAGTTGATCAAATAAGTAGACACCATCTTCCGGTTGCGCTTTCAACACCTGATGAGAAACGGCTTCACTTTGCTGGAAAATGCTGGCAATTTGGGTACTTTCTTCCTGCACTCGTTTCAGGCGTTTGCCGTCCTGATACGTGTTTGCCCGCCCCAACAGAATGACTGGAGGGGTTTCTTGCAAAGTCGAACCAAGGACAGTTTCAGGAGTATCCATAAAAATGACCACCGCAGGTTTGTCTCTTTCTGCAAAATTGTTACCAAAAATGCATTTCTCCCAATTTCCTGCCTTTTGCGTAATTTTCCCCTTTCTCCTTTGACTGATTCTTGCTTATGTCTCGTCTGACCTGTTTGTATGTCCTCTTGCTCTGCCTCGGCGGATTCCCCCTTTCGACCTGGGCTCAAGACTTGCCCATGACGCCCGAAATCCAACGGGCGTTTGACAAGCAAAGCCGAGATCCCAGCGGGGCACCAGGGCCTGCCTATTTTACCAATCGCGCTTCCTATGAGCTTACGGCCCAGGTCCACCCTGATACCCGGCTGGTGGAAGGACACGCCAGGATCACCTACACCAACAACAGCCCCGATACCCTGCGGCAGTTGGTCATCCGTACCCTACAAGATCTCTACAAAGTCAGCAGCACCAGACGGAGAGATATCGAGCCGGAGATGGAAACCGAGGGCTTTGTGCTACATGATTTGATTGTGGAGGGGGATACCCAGGTCTTGATTGGCCCCTCGGCGGACATCTACCGACAAGGAACCAATTTGCACCTGGCCCTTCAGGAGCCATTGTTGCCAAAGACCAGCATCGACCTGGAGGTGAAATGGGAATTCACCATTCCGGGCGGTACCCCCAATCGCATGGGGGTGTATGGCAGCCCCGCCTTTTTTGTGGGCTATTGGTATCCCCAAATTGCCGTCTATGACGATGTGTTTGGCTGGGATACCTTGCAATACAATGGCCTACAGGAATTTTATCAGGACATCGGAGATTTCGAAGTGGCCATCACCGTACCAGATTCCATCCTGCTGTGGGCCAGTGGCGAATGGCAGAATCCAGCAGAGATTTTGACTCCTACTTACTTGGAACGGTATCAGAACGCCCAACAATCGGATACAGTGGTGAAGATTGTGAGCAAAAAGGACTACGAGACCAGGGCGCAGATCCTGCAACCAAGCGGGAGCCATACCTGGCGATTTTCTGCACCTAACGTGCCGGATGTAGCCTTTGCGCTGAGTGATTATCATTTGTGGGACGGGACCAGCTTGTGGATTGAGGAGCGACAGAAGCGGGTCTTCATCGACGTGGCGTACCAACCTCATGCGCGGGATTTCTATTCGGTGGCAAAATTTTCCCGGGAGGCCATCGGTGATATGTCGGCGGATCTACCTGGGATTCCCTTTCCCTACGATCAGTTCACCACCTTCAATGGCAATGTGCGCGGGACGGGGGGAGGCATGGAGTTTCCTACCATGGCCAACAACGGTTCTTCTTTTGGTTTGGGCTCAGCCTTTGATCTGACCTACCACGAAATCGCTCATACCTATTTTCCCTTTTGTATGGGCATCAATGAGCGTCGTTTTTCCTGGATGGATGAGGGATGGGCGGAACTATTTCCCCTCAAAATGCGGGAAGAGAAAGGCTACAGCAAATATCCGCTGCGTTGGAACACCTACACATTTTCCTCGGTGGCAGGCTCGGACAAAGAAGGCGCCTTGATGGAATCCTCTTATGATCTGAGGGGAACGGCATATTACAATCAAGCCTATTACCGCTCCTCACTGGCCTATTATCACCTCGAACAGTATTTGGGAATCGGGACCTTTCGCAAGGCCCTTCAGACCTATTATCGACGCTGGGAAGGCAAGCATCCGCTGCCCTATGATTTCTTCCACACCTTCGAGGAAGTCAGTGGAGAAGACTTGGATTGGTTTTGGCGACCCTGGTTTTTTGAAACTGCCGCTCCGGATTTGGCCATTGAGGTGGAGAAAGTGAAGAAAAGGAAAGCGCAGTTTTCCGTCCTTCGAAAAGGGGATCTACCAGTTCCCGTAGAAATCTCAATTGAATTGGAGAACGGAGAGGTAGAGCAGATCAAATACCCGATGGACATCTGGAAGGACGGCAAAGATCGCCTCGACTTCAAACGAAAATTCGCCAGCCCAGTGGTCAGCATTCAAGTGGGGGGACCTCACATTCCAGAGGTACTCACGAAGGACAATACGTTTGAATTGACTCAGTGATAGGGCTGGGACTGGGTAAAAAAAATGGGCAGGAAAAACTCCTGCCCCAGTACTTCATGATTTTGCTGACTGTGTATCATTCCTGCAGGGCCTGTAACAACTGCTGGGATTTTTCTGCATATGGATGGGCGGATTCCTGACTGATGCGCTCCAATTGATGGAGGGTCATGGTGGTGTCGTTGGCCTGCATCCCTGCCAAAGCCAAATAATATTCTGCGGAAGGGAAAAATCGAGTATCGGCGTTGACTTGCTGCAGGTTGCGAATGGCCTGATCCGTTTGACCCAATTTGACATGGGAAATCCCCAGGAAGAAACTCAACTCGTCCCGATTGGCCTCTGCGGAAAGCGAATCTACCAACATGCATTTATTCCAGGTTTGGATCGCGGATTCATATTCTCCGGCGACGTAGTGCACCACGCCCTGTCGATACCAAACCACGGTGCTGTCAAGCGTGGCACTGCCACCCCGCAGCAAATTGGGGTTGGGGACTTCCGCCAATTCCATCGCCAACAAACTTTCATAAGAATCGGTCGCCTCATGGGATACATAGAAGATCCCGCCAATGGCAAGCAAGAGGGCAAGCGCAGCAGCGATGGCCATATATTGAATGCTGGCCTTTTGCCAGAAGGGACGAACGTCTCGTGTGGTAGATGGGGCCTGAGCTTTCCTTTCCGTTTCCCATTGGGTGAGTTGGCTTTTCATCTCTTGAAGATGGATCGCGTTCAGGCCTTGTTGCAACGCCTGAAATTGAGAAACCTCCTGAGCCAGCCAGGGCTCATTCGTCATTCTTTGCTCAAACAGCTGCCGCTCTTCATCCTGCATTTGATTGCTCAAATACAGTCGAATGCTTTCGATGAGTTCGGAAGTAAGCTGCTGGTCCATGGTGCTTGGGCTAAATAGGAAAACAATTCAGGGTCAATGAAAAGGCATACAGAAGCAGTAAGAGGAATAAGAAGGAAGGTGGAATGGCAAAAGGCGATTCGGAGGTAGATGAGAAAGCGATGTTGGTCAGGGTTTCAATAAATCATCTCGATTCAACCCAAATTCCTGGAGCTTGTTTCGGAGCTGACGCAGGCATTTGCTTTTTCTGGCACTGGCAACTCGTTCGCTCTCGTATCCCATGGCTTGCGCGATGGATTCTACCGCATAATCTGCGAAGAAGGCCATTTTTAGGACTGACTTACAGGGTTCACCGATGCTTTCGAGGAGTTGCTGAACCATATTTGCCTGAAAGGCGTGCTGGTCTTGCTGATCCGTTTCCATGGAAACCTGGCGAAGCATTTGCTCTTCTCCAGCTTCCCACTTCATGGCGACTGGCCCGCGGGCCAATTGCTTCATCTTATCTCGCAGCTTGTTTTTCCCGACGGCGAATAATAAGGCCTGAAAGCTGGTGGTGATCTTTCCTTCTATCCAATGCTGATAGACCACCATATAGGCTTCTTGACAAGCATCTTCGATCTCCTCTGCCGGACAGTTAGGAAATGATTTCCTTGCCCATCGTTGAAAACGATCAGCATAAGCCAGATACAGGGCACGAAAATCAGTGCTTTTGGAATCTACCATGTGCCAAAAGGGCGATAGCGATCAAGTGAGTTAGCCATGAAAATAAGAAAATGGGCTGGGTTAAATAGGCTTTCTCATCAAAGAACGATT
Source organism: Bacteroidota bacterium (assembly GCA_039033615.1). Classification (GTDB taxonomy): domain Bacteria; phylum Bacteroidota; class Bacteroidia; order J057; family J057; genus JBCCCJ01. The sequence goes on along the minus strand of JBCCCJ010000518.1, from coordinate 266 downwards.
GCCAGGGACAAACTGACATAAGTATTGATAAGTCGCTCTCACCAATGGAATGTTACCGCTCCTCCGTAGGTTTTTTTGCTTTTCGCTAAGCCTCGATAGAATGGAAGCGGGAAGAAGAATTTTTTTAAAAAATAAGTGATTGATAGTGAGGAATTTGTGAGAGCGTGTGAATGATTCTTCTCTTTTTTTGAGAGGAAGCGGTAACAATTCCTTTTCCCTTTCTACTTACTGGCAACACACCCAAACTTAGTTCATGGAAACGTTTT
>JBCCCJ010000517.1:0-5007 GCA_039033615.1 Bacteroidota bacterium | reverse complement strand
TGCGTGCGTCTGTGCCCCTGTCGAAACGTTTTTTGATCTGAAAAAGCTGATTGAGTGGATGGCTCTGAAACTGAAATTTGACTTGGCACGAATTGTAGTGCTTGAACGCTGGCAAGGTCGAAACCGGGTGCGCTACCGCCGTTTGATCGGCTGACTACTCTGACTGCACGCACTTGGTCAGTAAAGTTTATTCTACCTAAATCGAAGCTGGATACGGTATTTCCGTTTGCTGTACCTAAAAATGTGAAGTCATTTGAGTCTGTTGAAAGTGATGAACTCACGAAGATATTGGCAAGTTCTCTGCCATTTCCTATTTCTCTGATGAAGAGCGCAATGGCAAGCTATACATCACCATGGCCAACAAGGTGTTGTTCGAAGCTGGTCGCGATCGTCTGATTACTGAGGCCAAAGACGTATTGGCTACCATGGCTGGCGTCCTCAAAGACAACAATGCCATGAGCATTCAAGTAGAAGGACATACCGACAACGATCCTGTGAAAATCCACAAAGCCAAGTATGGTGACAACTGGGGATTGAGCACTGCTCGTTCTAACAGTGTGCTTCGCGAATTGGTAGCCAATGGTGTGAGTGCTGACCGCCTGACTGCTGCTGGCAAAGGAGACACCATGCCAGTCGCTAGTAACGATACCGACGAAGGAAAAGAAAAGAACCGTCGTACCGAGTTTGTAGTAGTACCAAAGATTGATGGTCTCTACAAAATGTACAAAAACGGTTATGACATGAGTAGCTCTAACTAATTAGAGAATTCCTCATACAATTCTTACTCCCGCTCCATTCGGAGCGGGATTTTTTTTATCTTTGCCGCCCAATTGGAGCATTTTTTCATGGCCCATTCCATTCATAAAGAAATCCAACGTCGCAGAACTTTTGCGATCATCAGTCACCCTGACGCAGGGAAAACCACCCTGACGGAAAAACTCCTGCTCTTTGGGGGAGCCATCCAAACTGCCGGGGCGGTAAAGTCCAATAAAATCAAGCGACACGCCACCTCCGATTTCATGGAAATCGAGCGGCAGCGGGGGATTTCGGTGGCGACTTCGGTCATGGGATTTGAGTACAAGCAAGTCAAGATCAACATCCTTGATACCCCTGGTCACCAGGATTTTGCGGAGGATACCTACCGGACCCTCACAGCGGTAGATAGTGTGATTGTGGTCATTGATGTCGCCAAAGGGGTGGAGATGCAAACCGAGAAGTTAGTGGAAGTCTGCCGGATGCGGGCCACTCCGGTGATCGTATTCATCAATAAGTTGGATCGGGAAGGAAAAGATGCCTTTGAATTGCTCGACGAGGTTGAACAGAAGCTTCATCTGAACGTCCGCCCTTTGAGTCTCCCCATCGGTATGGGAAAGTCTTTTCAAGGCGTGTACAATCTCTATGAAAAAAACCTGGTTCTCTTCACTGCGCACGGCAAGCAAGTGGAGGATGATGTCATGGCTTTCTCCGACCTGGACAATCCAGAGTTGGATAGGATTTTGGGCAGTGCTGCGGATGATTTGCGGGAAGAAGTGGAGCTGATTGAGGGCGTGTATCCAGCATTTGATGAAGAAGCCTATCGGGCTGGACAGTTGTCTCCGGTATTCTTCGGCAGTGCGGTCAACAACTTTGGGGTACGGGAACTGCTCGATTGCTTCATCCAAATCGCGCCGGCTCCCCAGGCTTGTCAAACCGAAGAGCGAAAAGTAGAGCCGGAAGAGTCCTCCTTTTCAGGTTTCGTGTTCAAAATCCACGCAAACATTGACCCCAAACATAGAAACCGAATTGCGTTTCTGCGGGTCAGTTCCGGTCAATTTGAACGCAACAAGCCTTACCACCATGTTCGATTGAACAAGAAGTTGCGCTTTTCCAACCCCACCTCTTTCATGGCGGCCAAAAAATCCACCATTGATGAGGCCTATCCCGGAGATATCGTCGGCTTGTATGATGCGGGGAATTTCAAGATTGGAGATACCTTGACGGAAGGAGAAAAACTACACTTTACCGGGATTCCGAGTTTCTCCCCAGAGTTGTTTCAGTACGTAGAGAACGCCAATCCCCTCAAAGCCAAGCAACTAGCAAAGGGCTTGGAACAGCTCATGGATGAGGGTGTCGCTCAATTGTTTACCCTGGAATACAACGGTCGAAAACTCATTGGTACCGTCGGTGCCCTACAGTTTGAAGTCATTCAACACCGCTTGGAACACGAATACGGCGCATCTTGTCGCTATGAATCTGCCAGCATGTACAAAGCCTGCTGGATCACCGCTGAGGATCCCGCTATGTTACGCGCCTTCAAAGTGAGAAAAGCCAAAAACATGGCCCACGACAAGCATGGTCAGGATGTGTTTTTGGCCAATACCTCTTGGGACCTCAATTCTACTCAGGAATTGTTCCCGGAAGTGACCTTTCATTTCACCAGCGAATTCCGCTAATGCTTTCCCTTGTCAATAGACAATCGCAGCCCGGAGGGATATCTTGGTAGCAAATCGAAGAGAGAAGATTTGGGAGCAGGCGCCTAGTGCGTTAAGAACGAAGTTCCCATCCACAAAACTTGCCCTCTTATCGGCAGAGATTCCTGTGGCCTTTCCCCCCCTCATGTAATCTTCTCCCCCAAAAAGGAGAGTTTTGGACTTGCACAAGGGTGGATTGCCCATTAATTTTCTCCGGTAAAATGAAGTCATTATCTGAGAAAGTCCGTATATAGAAATGGAAGGGCAAAAGGTATAGTCTTTGGCCGTGAGACGGAACGTGATTTCCTCCTTAGCACTGGGAACGTCCAATCATGCCTGTATTCGAAGCCATAACCAATCAGAACCTTGCTGAAGTTCGCCACTACCTGACCTCAGGTGGCGACCCCAATGTACGCGACAGTTGGGGGGGCACTCCTTTGCACGCTGCTTTGTATGAGGAGCAGGTATCGGTCATTCCCATGGTACTAGAAGCAGGGGCAGATCCCAATACGGTAGATGATTTTGGCAACACGCCTCTCCATCTGGCGTGCATGTTTGGCCATCGCAGGGTGGCAGAATGGTTGATTGGGTACGGAGCGGAAATAGATTCAGCCACTCAGAATCGCCCTTGGACTCCTCTGATGACCGCCATCAATGAGCGCTATCATGAGCTGGCCTTATGGCTGATTGGGCAGGGAGCAGACCTCAACTTTGTCGATCCGCAGCAAGGCTGGACCCCGCTCTTGATTGCTTGCGATCAGGGGACCTCAGATATGATCCTCAACCTCATTGAGCGAGGGGGAAAAGTAGATGCCAAACTCACTGCTGGCGATGGAAGAGGGCGCTCAGCCATTCATCTGATCAGTTATTTTGGAGAAGTCGACCCGGTAAAAGCCCTGATGCAGCATGGAGTCGACATCAATCAGGCGCCCGAAGGAGGCGGTCTAACGGCTTTGCATTGGTCGGTGTACAACAAACATTTTGACTTGATGCGGTTTTTGTTGGAGCATGATGCCGATCCAAATGCTCAGGCTTCTGGCATTTATGACCTGCGCAGCCCTCTCCACTACGCGGTGGCTGGCAAAGAACTGCCCCTGGTTCATTCTCTCCTGGAGTATGGCGCCAATCCCCGCATCGCCGATAGCGAGGGCCTGACCCCGATTGGCATGGCTCGCCTTGCTCTCCAAGCCAACAACAGCCGCCAAAGCCGAGACATGGTCGCTATCCTGAACAGCTACTGATTGCGCTCTCAGATCATTGCGACTGGTTCAGATCTCCTTGATTTTGAGACATTACCTTGTGCTTTGGGAACTGTTTGCTAACTTTCCCCAAACAAGCCCAGGAATCCTATGTCTCCATCACTTTCTCCCGCCTTACATCTGGAAATCAAGCAATTGATCAAGCAGGGAAAAACGCAGGAAGCCATCAAAAAATTGGTTCAGGAAACCTCATGGGGTTTGAAACAGGCCAAAGATTATGTAGATCAATTGGCCACAAATTCAGATCAGGCATAAGGTTTGTCAGATTATCCGACCAGGCTCGCCCTCTTTTTTGATGTGTTCCCTCTAGTTTATATTCATGTATCTGCGCACCCTACTTCTGCTGCTATCTCATACGCTTTGTGTCAGTCTTCTGGCGCAAACTCCTCTCTTGCCCAGTGCCCACGGTGGCAATCCCAACCGAACGCTGAATGTGGTTCAGCCCCTGAATAGCAGTTGGTTGCCGAAACTGGAATATGCCCCCGACAAGATCAGTAACCGCAGTCTCCAGGTGACTCCCACCACGCGAAACTGTCTGACCATCGAGGTAGAAGAAAGTCGCAAAACCACCCATGTCCAATCCACCGAGAGTACGGAAGCCTTTGAACAGTGGATGGAGCAAACCCAGTCCACGCAACGGCGCAGCAGAAGCATTTTTCGGCGGGGTTCTCAAGAAGTCTATTCCCTGCCAGTGGTGGTGCACGTGGTGTTCAGCAATGAAATCGAGAACATCAGCGACGAACAGATCTATTCTCAAATCGAAGTTCTCAATCAGGATTATCGTCGCCAAAATCCCGACCAATCTCTGACTAGCCGGGATTTTCGCAACCTGGCCGTAGATACCGGTATTGAATTTTGCATGGCTACCGTTGACCCCGATGGCAATCCCACCAACGGCATTGACCGCATTTCTCTGGGGGGGAGCCCCTTTGATGAGAACAAAATTAACCAGACGGTCAAGCCGACCACCATCTGGGATCCTAGTCGATATTTCAACATTTGGGTTCTCAACATTGCCGACGGCATTCTGGGGTTTGCCCAATTTCCCATTTCTTCCGGCCTATCGGGGATTCCCAATCTGCCTACTTCCAACCGAACCGATGGGGTGGTCATCAACTACCTCACCTTTGGAACCAAGGGGACCGTTTCTCCTCCTTTCGACCGCGGACGTACAGCCACCCATGAAATTGGGCATTGGTTGGGACTCAGGCACGTCTGGGGCGATGGGGCTTGCGGAGTGGATGATTTTTGTGATGATACGCCCATGACCGGGGAAGCGAACTTCGCTTGCCCTACGG
>JBCCCJ010000516.1:0-5016 GCA_039033615.1 Bacteroidota bacterium | reverse complement strand
GCTATGTCAACGATCAGACAACTGTACAATTTCTACTTTGCCAAAGAGAGGGATTTGGTTCGGACCATCCGGGAGATTTCTGGTTACACACCAAAAGAAATTTTCCTGTACGAACTAGCTCTCACTCACAGCTCTTCTATTGATCCCTCTCACAAGCGGGCCAATCGCTCCAAAGCGGTTGCCAAAGGCTGCAACGAACGCTTAGAGTTTTTGGGGGACTCTATCCTGGATTCCATCATCGCAGAATATCTTTTCAAGATTTATCCCTTGAAAGATGAAGGCTTTTTGACCGAAATGCGGTCCAAGATTGTCAATCGGAAGTCTCTCAACCAAATCTGCAAGAAGCTGCAAATCGACCTGATCATTCGGCATCGCCAGACTGGGTCGATCAACGAATCCATGTATGGGGACGCCCTCGAAGCGTTCATCGGAGCTTTGTACCTGGATTTGGGATATATCAAAGCCAAACGCTTCATCTATCGACGAATCATTTCTCCCCACATTCATTTGCATACCGTAGAAAATCAGATCATCTCTCATAAGAATAAGCTGATCGAATACGTGCAGAAAACCAAAATGGGACTGCTGATTTTCGAAGTGATTGAAGAGATCGGAGAAGGTCGCAACAAAATATTCCGGATTCAGGCAAAAGTGGGGAAAGAAGTCTTGGGAGTGGGAGAAGGGAAAAACAAAAAATCCGCCGAGCAGAGGGCCTCAGAAGACGCACTCAATCGTCTGCACGTCCTTACTTGACACATTTTTTCTCTATTTATCGTTCTTAGTGAGACTTGAAAAATAACTTCCTCTTTTCGCGTAGATATTTCTTTCCAGATCAAGGAATCAACACCGAGTGGTTGGCGGGCCAAATCGCGAAACTTTGGGAAAAAGGGACCCAAAGAGGAGCCTTGACGAAGAGATGGGAAGAAAGAACGAGTGAAAAGGTCCAAGTTATTTTTTGAGTATCACTTACATCGAACGAAGCCTCATTGGTATGTTCATAGAAGTCAATTCCGCCAATCAACGAACCGGCTGGGTCGAAGTGATTTGTGGCAGCATGTTTTCGGGGAAGACCGAAGAATTGATCCGGCGGTTGCGACGGGCAGATATCGCAAACCTGCCCACTCGCATTTTCAAGCCCACCATAGATACCCGCTACGCCAAGGATGCCATTGTTTCCCACAATCAGCTTTCCATTCCTTCCATCACCGTTGCCCATTCTCAGGATATGCTCCATGGCCTTGAAGGCATTGAGGTAGTCGGCGTAGATGAAGCCCAGTTTTTCGACGCAGAACTACCGGGGGTCGTCCGGGAAATGGCCAACCAAGGCATCCGCGTCATTGCCGCGGGCCTAGACATGGACTTTCGGGGGGAGCCTTTTGGTCCCATGCCTGCTCTGCTGGCCATGGCCGAGTTTGTCACCAAGGTGCACGCCATCTGTCAGGTCTGCGGGAGCCTCGCCAACTATTCCTATCGACTTACCCAAGAAGGAAGTCAGGTCTTGCTAGGAGAAAAAACGGTCTATGAGCCACGTTGTAGGAACTGCTTTTTTCACGGGCAAGAACAGGAGGCGGCTCAAGATCAACAGACAGAAATGAAATGATCGGGGAAGCTCATTCCTCTTCTCGGTCTAAGGTTTCCCATTCTTGCTGCAGGTTTCGACGCGCTTGTTCCTCGTATTGGTCTCGGTATTCCTCGGTGAAATACAGCTGAGGCCGCTCCAAAAATCGTTTCAATACCGCTCGACGACCGCTCTGATATTCCGGCCACGGGATGAACGCATATTCTTTTCTGATTTCTCGGGCGTACTGCAGATAACGAGCCGACTCCTGACCCAGGATGCTCAGATCCGCATCCAGCAACCAATGCTCATCGTAGGTTCCATGAACAGGCTGATGCCCGTCAGTCAGCAAGACCAAATGAGCCACCTGAGCAATCCGGGAAGGTGAAACATCCGCCTTGGATAACCATTCCTGCGCCATCCGGGCACTTGCCTGTTCATTATCAGAGCGGTGAGAATCATACACACAATCGTGGAACCACAGCGCCAATCCTACCGCAATGGGCTGGACCAGCTGCGCCTTATGCTGCTCCCATTGATCCACCAAATCCTGGAGATGATTGAGGGTATGATAGGCTCGATGGGGTTCCTGATAGGCTACCAACAACCACTTCAGCGCAGCAAATTGATGCTCTCCACCTGGCGTCGGCTGCATCAGTTCCGCCCAATTTTTGATCAGACTGGTTCGCTTCATTTCAACATCCTGAAAAAAATCTGTTTCCGTTATTGCTATCTATTTCCCAATTTGCAGATATGGAATCCATCCAGCACTACATCCCTGAAGTCCAAAAGTATGAGCCCATTATCCCCAATATCCATGATTGGCCAATAGCAAAGATATTTCAAAAAAAGCAGTCTTTCCTACAAGAAGTGACTGATTCTACGGTCTATCGACTGGGCCTGCAAGCAGATCAAAATCAGCAACACCTGGCCGATCTGATTGCGCGGACGATGTATCTGGAGCGAAATCGCATAATCGAAGATCCCTGGAAGGTAGACCCCAAGGATGAAGGGAAATTTTGGAGTAGCATCAAGCGCAATCTCGTCCGAAACGAGCAGCTAGTCGAAGACCCGCAAGCGTTTTTGAAGCGGAACGAAGAGATGATGAGTAGCATCGTTTCTCGCTACACCCACGAGATTGCCAGCACCTTCAAACCAGGCAGCTATCACTTTGCCAAGCGCTTTCTGCCTTTTTTCTTCTCCACCCTGCTGAATGCTTCTGCCGGGAAGACCATGCGCTCGGTGATCAACCACAGCGTGAACCTTCAGGAACGGGTACATCTGGTGGGACATACCGATGCCATCCGCAATTTGGCGACCAAAGGGACCATCATCTTGGTGCCGACCCACATCAGCAACATGGATTCCATCCTGATCGGCTGGGGCTTACATGCCCTGGGGTTGCCAGCATTCATCTATGGGGCAGGCCTCAATTTGTACAACAGCAAGGCGCTCGCTTATTTCATGCAGCGGCTGGGAGCTTATAAAGTGGATCGAAGGAAAAAGAACCCCATCTACCGGGAAACCCTGAATACCTATTCGACCACGGCCATCCTGGAAGGTGTGCACAGTCTGTTTTTTCCCGGCGGAACGCGCTCTCGGTCTGGGATGATTGAGAAAAAATTGAAGCTGGGCCTCTTAGGCTCAGCCATGGAAGCGCAGCGTCAGAACTTTGCGGCACCTCCCAGAACTGGCTCAGGCAAACTCTTTGTGGTACCCATGGTGATGAGCTATCACTTTGTCCTAGAGGCCGCTTCGCTGATCAAACAACACCTTCGCCGCACGGGTCAGGAGCAATACTACATCATCGACGATGAATTTGCGAGTTATATCAACCTGCTCAAATTCGTCTGGAAAACCTTCAGTGCTAGCAGCGACATCGTATTGGCTTTGGGGAAACCGATGGATATGTTTGGCAATTTTGTGGATGAAAACGGGGTGAGCCTGGATTCCCAAGGCAGAGAAGTGGACATTCGCTCCTACTTCGTCAGTCAGGGCAAGGTAACAGTGGACCCCCAACGGGACTTTGAATATACCCGCATGTTGGGGGAGAAGATCGTAGAGCGCTACCATGTAGAGAATCACGTCTTTTCCAGTCATCTCGTGGCTTTTGTGGCTTTTGTGATGCTGCGAAAGCGAAACAAAGGACTGGATCTGTTCGAGATCTTGCGCTTACCCGATGAAGAACGCTTTTTTGAGTTGACGGAATATCGACAGAACCTCGATCGGGTACTGGCCCGCTTGCGGGAAATGGCGGATCGCTCTCAAGTCCACCTGGCCCGCCACCTCATCAATGATAGCATGACCATCATTGAACATGGCATCAACAACCTCGGACTGTATCACGCCAAGCGCGCGCTGGCTTTTCAAGACGAAAGCAAATTGGTCTCGCAAAATTTGAACCTTCTGTATTATTACCACAACCGAATGGTAGGCTATGAACTCGAATCCCTCATCCAATGAAACAGTAGGGGTGATTGGAGCAGGGAGTTTTGGTACTGCCCTGGCCAATCTACTGGTTCAAAACAAAGGTGTCCTGCTGTATTCGCACCGTCCCGAAGCCATCGAACAACTCCGCAAGGAGCAACGCTATCGGGGCAGAAGCCTGGACCCAAACATCCGATACACTTCCGATTTGGCGGAACTAGCTGGTGAATGTGAGCTGATCTTTCCGGTAGTCCCTAGCGGAAACTTTCGCAATATGCTCAAACAGCTTTCCCCATTTTTACGTCCATATCACCGCCTAATACATGGAACCAAAGGGCTAGACCTTGCACTACGGGAAGGGGAAACCCTGGAAACCATGAGCAACTTAGAGTTGTCCCAGGTGTGTACCATGAGCGAGGTCATTCGCCAGGAAAGCGTCGTACGTCGGGTTGGCTGTGTAGCAGGTCCGAATCTCGCAAGCGAAATAGCCGATGGCCAACCAGCAGCAACGGTGGTAGCGAGCCACTTTGATGAAGTGATTCGGGATGGCAAAACGGCCCTAAGGACCAGTAGATTTCGGGTTCATGGCAACCATGAGTTGCTGGGCATAGAACTGGCCGGGGTACTGAAAAATATCATGGCCATAGCCGCCGGCATCCTCAATGGCATGGGCTACGGCGAAAACACCCGTTCTATGCTTGTGAGCCAGGGATTGGCAGAAATGATCTACATTGGAAAGGGGCTTGGCGCTCCGGTAAATCCTTTCCTCGGATTGGCGGGGATCGGAGATTTGGTCGCAACCTGCAACAGCCCCAACAGCCGAAATTTCACCGTAGGTTTTCGACTCGGTAAGGGGGAACCCCTCGAAGCCATCCAACAGAGTATGGAAGAAACCGCAGAAGGCCTAAATACTGTCCGCATCGTCAAGGCGCTTGCCAATAGTCGAAGATTTTCCGCCCCCATCAGCCTTACCCTTCACCGCATCCTCTACGAAGGCATGGACATTGAAAAAGGCGTCCGCTTGCTGATGG
>JBCCCJ010000515.1:0-5024 GCA_039033615.1 Bacteroidota bacterium | reverse complement strand
GGGATCTGGAAAGAAATATCTACGCGAAAAGAGGAAGTTATTTTTCAAGTCTCACTTAGTTTCGGGATTTCCGCTTCTGATAAAACGATAAACCTTTCTCGAACCCCAATTTTTCAAAAAAGCCTTCCTTGCCGGGTTGTACCCCAAAGCCTAAGGAAGAAGGGGAAGCCTCCCAGGCCATTTCCATCAACTTTCGCCCAATATCCCGCCCCTGGAAATCCGGATGCACCAAAATCTCCGTGATCGTGCTGAAGAAATATCCATCCGTCAACAAGCGTACGCAGCCCACCAACTGATCACCTGACCAAGCGGAAAAATTGCTCGTTTGGGCCAAGGCAGCCGCTGCCCGTTTCGCATCATATTCGCTGGGCCATACGGAGGCCACCAAGTGCAGGAAGGAGCCTATTTCAAGGGAGCTGTTGGGAAATTCGTAGCGAATAATGGGTAGACTCATGGGAGGAGAGATTGAAAGATTCGGGCCATTTCGCGCCCGCTATAAGCAGGGTCCTGGCTGACTTCTCGGAGATGAGGCAGGGGAAAGAGATAGCTTGCATAGGTCTGTTCGGTCAATTCGACTTCCGCCAACCACATTTCTTTCCCTCCCAATGAGAGGTGATCGATCCCAATGGTTGGCCCTGTCTCGGGCTGAAACGGATGCCGAATCTTTTCCAAACGATCCGCCGGGAGCTGGGACAGGAGCGTATATTCTGCTTCGGACAAATAGATCGTGCTGATCCATTCTTGCTCTTTCAGGGCGAGCTTTTTGGTGAGTTTGTACTGTACCTGATCCTCTTGGATTGTTTTTCGCAAGCGGAGACGACTCCCAAGCAGATACCGATCTTCGATGTGCTTGTCAGGTAGTTGACGCATGGCGGTCGGCAGTCCTTCCAGCAGAAAGCGGCGTTCCCATTCTGCCTGCGCATACTTCCAGGTCTTGGAGTGATTGATTTCAGGGGGGAGCATAAAGTTGAGTTGAGAAAGAAGGTGGGAACAATCTAGGGGAAAGCCTAACCAGAACAAATTTCATGCAACCCCTCCCCTAGCCCATAGGTCATTTGGCCAGTGGTAGCACGTAGCGAAACAGAGAAATCAGACCTGTTACACGCTCTTTCTAAAAAGCTACACGCTTGAAAAGGCAGAGGGTGACCTCCTCAACTGATGCCCCTCAACGCCGTATTCCTTATCAACCTCGTAATCAATCTTCGGCTATGAAATCCTTTATCAAACTTAGCACAGTAGCATTCGCCATCTTCTTATTTGCTGGCGTTTCTTCCCTTCAGGCCCAGCGATTCAGCGCCATGGCCAACTTCAGCAGCTTCGACGTAGATCGGACCAATGCTGGAGGCACCCAAATCGACTATCAAGGAAGCACTTCTATCAGTGCCAACCTTCGCTTCTACACCGATAAGAAATGGGCCATTCGCCTGGGAGCTGGGGTAGACAACCTCAATTACACCGTGGGCGATGGCATCAACACCAACTACAGTGCCCGCCGTCAGGATACCAAAGGCATCCTGGGTCTGGAAAAGCACTTCATGATCGCTGACTTCGTCGATGTCTATCCAGGCGTCTATGTCCCCATCATCGTGGTCGGAGACGACATTGTCAGCAACAATTACCAAAATATTTCCAATGGCAACATTCGCTCCGGTTTGGGAGTCGTATTGGGCGCCAATATCAAACTGTTGAAAATTCTGCGGGTAGGGGTAGAATTTGACGCCAGCTATGACAACTTCAAAGAAGGATTCTGGGAAAGCGTAGATGCCAAGTCTTTCGCCCCAGTAAGAGGCATCAATCACACCACAAACTTCGTGATTGGCGTCGCCTTCTAAGACCCTCTCTTCACATCAATCCTATTGCCCCGTCAGAGTTCCTACCTCTGGCGGGGCATTGCTTTTCCAGCCTCTCATTCCCATTTCAGCACTTTCTCTGAATAACTCCAGCTTTCCCCTTGGACCCGAACCCAATACATTCCGGCAGGCCAGGTAGTGGTGGAAAGCTGGACCTCAGCCTCGGTACAAGCTTGGTGCAAGACCAGTTGACCATGTAAGTTGACGACTTCTACCTGAACCGGACCTGAGATCAATTCTCGCTTGAGTCGGATGGTCAATTGCTCAGAAAAGGGATTTGGCACCAATTCAATGTGCTTCGCTAGCCGGGCATCTTCCACAGAAGTAACCCGAATTTCAATGTCCTCACAAACCGTATCCCGACAGGCCAGGGTGTCTCCGTACCAAGTGATGGCTTCTAAACAAACGGGATAGATTCCTGAACCGGGGAAGGTATAACTGGCCGTTCCTCCCATCTGCCCACTGACCCAATTTACCCCATCTAAATTCCAATGAATTTCGTCGATGCTGCTGCCGAAAGACTGATCCTGGACGACAAGCTGCAAGCCATTCAACGAATGGGAAAAATCTGCCGAGATCGGGGTCGTATCACAAGCCGTCGTCAGGTCTGGAATCACCGGCACACAGGCAGTATCGGTACATATGCTCTCATCCGGCAGACTGCCATACACCACCAAGCAAGCTTCAAAAGTATCATAGACCGCATAGGTATGATTAAGGCTGGCTCCCGCTTGAACTTGGTACACGCTTCCATCTCCGGGAAACCATTGCAGAGAATCTATCATCCCAGTGGAGAAATCCTCAAATTGAGTGGTGTATTGGCTGGTAATGGCCGTGAAGGCTGCATTCAATTCCAAGTCTGCACAAACCATCGGCTGAGTAGCCACAAAGGTTTCGCAGATCGTTTCTACACACGTATCGCCGCCGGGAATGATGCCAGTCAGGCTGAGGCAAATCTGGTAGGTATCAGGCGTAGCATAGGTATGGAGAATGGGTACGCCAGAATCAAGCTGGATGAATCCGTCTCCAAAATCCCAACTGGCTTCCTGATAGGTCCCCGTCGATTGATTGAGCACTTCTACTTCCAGAAAAGAACCGCTAACATCTATCATTGGTTGAAGGAAAAGGCTATCGCAGGGCAATTCTGCCACGGTAGATTGGCAGAGTTGGTCGGTGCAGATGTTGCCAAGGCTGTCCGTTCCAAATACGGTCTGGCACACCTCATAGGTATCCGGCAAAGCATATACATGGAATCCCCCTACTCCCGGAAGGCTAAGGAGACTATCTCCATCCCCCCACTCCCACAAAATCGAATCAATGGTGCCTTGTGATTGGTCTATGGCGGTCAGCTCCATGAAGTCCTGACTCGGCAGAAAGTCTGCTTGCAAGCCTAGGCCAATACAACTGTTGCACACACTGTCTACTTCCACCTGCCAAAAAACAGTATCGGTACAACCACCGGGTCGTAGCACCAAGGCTTGGTAGGCGGTACTAGCAGTAGTAAATGCCAGAGGCTCCGGACAATTGGTGCATGAAAGCCCCGCGCCAGGGCTCCAGGAGAAACTATTCCCATTACCCGCATCCAGTTGGGTGGTATCCCCCAAGCAGATGACGAGGGTATCAGGCTGGCCTGCCAGCGTCTGTACTTCGGAAGCGGATAAGGCTCTCCGGTGAAAATACAATTCGTCGATTTTGCCGTGGAAGAAATTTGCCGGATTGCCGACCGTTCCATTGATTTGCCCCACGACTCCTGGCAGAAAATCGTAATACAAATTCCCCCCAAACCCACTGTAGCTCCCGCAATCGTCCTCCCCATTGATGTAAATGGTCATATCTTGGGCACCCCGAATCACCCCCACCACATGGTACCAGGTATTCAGGCTCAACACTGTGGTACCGGTCTTGGTCCGACGGCTCCCCGGCCCTACGATTCCTCCATCTCCATAACTGATAGAAACTACCCCCGTATTGAGGTTCATGATGACCCCGTTGTAGTTGTTGATCTCATAGTCATTGTCAAAAACCGGGTTAGAGACATTGCCATAATCCTGAATCAATACCCAAGCACTGATGGTTACGGGGAGTTGGGGATAGAATTTGTTGGCTCCGTTGAGTTGGATGAAGTCGTCTGTGCCATCCAAGAAAATGGCTGAGCCTGGATTTCCAAAGCGATCGGTGGTAAAAACGGCTCCAAATGGAGTACCGTCATTGCCATTCCCGCTGGCATCCAACGTATTCCCATCGAAGGGATAATAGGCACTGAGGGAATCCTGGAGGGTGAGTTGACCGTGAACCCAAGGAATTTGTGCCCATACCCCAAGGAGGACATACAGAAAAATGCGTTTCATGATGTAGCTAGTTTTTGGAAATATTAAGCTAAGAAGAACAGACAAGGATTCCCATCCGTATTTCAGGAAATGGATTGTAACATCTTTCTTCCTACCTACCAATCTTCCCATTTCCCGGTATGATTACCACTTTTGCTAAAAACAGCTTCCTCTGCTTGGGCTTGTCTCTAGAACTGATTTGTGCCCTGATTCTGTTCGCCAATACCTGGGTTCCCTTCCGCTCTCAGGCCCTGTTGGTGGATGAAATTCAAGAATTTCCCTGCCATTCGATAGGCTTGGTCTTGGGGGCCAGCCCGATGCTAGGCGATCGCCCCAATTATTTCTTTCGGTACCGGATGGATGCCGCCGCCGAGTTATATCATGCGGGCAAGGTCCGACATTTCATTGCGAGTGGAGACAACCATGCCAAGTCTTACGATGAACCTTCTGCGATGCGGGATGCACTGATCAAAAGAGGGGTGCCTACATCTGCCATAAGCCTGGATTATGCCGGTTTTCGCACCTTGGACTCCATTGTCCGGGCACAGAAAGTATTTGGGCAAGACCGCCTCTTGGTGATTTCGCAGCGCTTTCACAACGAGCGCGCCATCTTCATCGGCCGTCATTACGGGATGGAAATTCAAGGCTGGAATGCCAAGGATCTTTCCCCACGGGCAGGATTCAAAACCCACCTTCGGGAATATCCCGCGCGGGTAAAAGCACTTCTGGATGTACGCTGCTACACTTGCGGAGATCTGTTCCAAACTCAGACACGGTGGCTCTCTTAACGCGGTGAAGTGTGCAGCTGATCGCTAGCTTTGCACTTCGTTGCCGTGAGAACTGGCTC
>JBCCCJ010000514.1:0-5040 GCA_039033615.1 Bacteroidota bacterium | reverse complement strand
TGCCGTCGACATCCCCTACCGATTCCTGAATGGTCAACTCTCCTGCAAACGTGTCTTCTACCACTTCTAGGGGGTCGTAGGCCCGATAGGTTTCGCAGGAGGAGAACATAGAACCCGAAAGCAGGAGGAGGAAGAGCAATTTTTTCATGGCAATGGGATAGGAACAGGGAGTAATTCCCAGCGACGGTTTCCTTTACGCCTGATTTTCCTCTGGCTTGCTTGGCACTTTGTGCTGCAACAAACTCAAGGAAGTGTGCAAGCGATCTTTCAACTCCTTGCGATCTACAATGAAATCGAGGAAGCCATGCTCCTGCAGGAACTCAGAACGCTGAAAGCCTTCGGGCAGGTCGCGTCCGATGGTTTCTTTGATGACGCGAGGCCCAGCAAATCCGATCAGGGCTTCTGGCTCGGCGATGTTCATGTCGCCCAGCATCGCAAAACTAGCCGTAACTCCACCCGTAGTTGGGTCAGTCAGTAAGGAGATGTAAGGGATCTTTTCTTTGCCAAGAACCGCAAGATTCGCGCTGATTTTGGCCATCTGCATGAGGCTGAAGGCTCCCTCCATCATCCGAGCACCCCCACTTTTGGAGATGATGAGCAGCGGCATACGCTCTTTGAGGCAATGATCGATCGCTCGCACGATCTTTTCGCCCACCACGCTCCCCATACTTCCTCCGATGAAACGGAAGTCCATCGCAGCAACCATCAGGGGATCTCCGTGTACCGGACCGTAGGCCGTACGAACGGCATCGTTCAGACCGGTCTTTTTGAGGCTGGAAGCCAAGCGGTCAGGATATTTTTTGGTGTCTTCAAACTCCAAAGGGTTCCCAGACACCAGATCGGCGTTCAATTCAGTAAACTGCCCCTCATCAAACAAAATTTCGAAATACTCCTTACTGCCAATGCGCAAATGATGGTTGCAGTGCATACACACATACTGATTGCGCTTGAGGGCCTTGGATTGCAAAGCCTTCTTACAGGAAGGACACTGGGTCCACAATCCATCCGGAGTGTTATTCTTATCCTCGGTTTTGGTGAGGATGTTATCTTTGACACGCTTAAACCAACTCATAGCAAGAATCCGTTTGGTAAGGTAAAGATACAACCCCAGACCAAGATTAAGAAACTTTCTTCTTGTTCCATCCTCCATTCCCCTCATTGTCATGGCTTTGACTACCCTCATTACTGGCGCCACCGCAGGCATTGGCGAAGCGACTGCTGAATTGTTTGCCAAGCATGGACACCGACTCATTCTGACTGGAAGGCGCACCGAGCGACTGGAAAGCCTGAAAACGCGCCTGGATACAGAGGTGCACCTGTTGAGTTTTGACATTCGGGAACTGGCGGAAGTGAAAACTGCTGTGGCTTCCTTGCCTCCGGAGTGGCGCGACATTGATGTGCTGGTCAATAATGCGGGTTTGGCAGTAGGGACAGGTCCCATTCAAGAAGGCGTCATTGACGACTGGGAGCGAATGATCAACACCAACGTCAAGGGATTGCTCTATCTGAGCCGGGTCATCATGCCCGGCATGGTCGAGCGGAAGCGAGGCCATATCAT
Source organism: Bacteroidota bacterium (assembly GCA_039033615.1). Classification (GTDB taxonomy): domain Bacteria; phylum Bacteroidota; class Bacteroidia; order J057; family J057; genus JBCCCJ01. The sequence continues at coordinate 3,482 of JBCCCJ010000514.1, read as the reverse complement.
CAATGTTGCTTCCATCGCTGGCAAGCAGGTCTATCCCGGAGGCAATGTCTATTGCGCCACCAAGCATGCCGTGGATGCCCTTTCTCAAGCGATGCGGATTGACCTGCTACCGCACGGCATCAACGTCACCAATGTCGCCCCTGGCATGGTCGATACCGAATTTTCCCTGGTCCGCTACAAAGGCGACCAAGGCAAAGCCGATCAGGTCTACGCCGATCTCACCCCGCTCTACGCCAAAGACATCGCCGACGTCATTTGGTACGTCGCCAATACCCCGCCCCACGTCAACATCAACGACATTGTGGTGATGGCTACTGCTCAGGCATCGGCTTATTCGGTGCATAGAGAGGGATAGAAAGAGGAGACCGCTTCGCTGGCAGAGGTCAGATCATTTCATTGTCAGAGGTCAGAAGTACCGTCGGTACGGGAAGAAGAGAGACCACTCCGTTGCGGGAAGCGAGATGTGAGAGTTGTCGTATACAATTGACTCCTGCTATCAGCAAAGAACCTTCCCTTTTACATTTGCTCTTTTTTCTTTTTCGGGTTTCAATTTCAATTGATCCTCATCCACGGATGGAAATCCTGAAAAGAAGAAAATGGGGCAACGATTGCTACAAGCCTTGGACTCCTGTTGGAGTCTGGCCTGCTTTTCGCCGAAAAGTGGGTTGTTTTCTCTGGTGAGGGAAAACGGGAGAGCGCGGAAAGGGTTCTGTATCCTCTTGCCGTCGGCAACTCCGATTGTCATTCGACATTTTTCATTCGTCGGTTCGACATTAGGCTGATATGTGTCTTCGACAAATCCTGTTTCGCTTCTTGCCAATGGCAAATCGGATCTCATTTTTACATTTTACATTTGCTCTTTTTCGGTTTTCGATTGCCCTATTTCTTGCCATCGGCAACTCCGATTGTCATTCGACATTTTTCATTCGTCGGTTCAGCATTGGGAGGAATCTTTACCAGCGGTAGCCAAGCAGCGTTTGCCGAATACCATTCGGCTCTACCTTGTCATCGGCAATTCTGACCTCTGACAACAAAGTGGTCTGACATCTGACCTCTCCCTTCCATTCATCCCTCCCAATTCCCGGTTCAATCGACAATGTAAGCGGGTGCTGCATTTTGTCCGGCTAGATTCGACTATTTCCTCGCTTTTTTTCGTTTCATAGGCAGTACTACTACGCACCGTTTTAGATGGAAATGATTGGTTGAATTTCGCCCCGGAGAATTGTGAAATGGAAGGACAAAACGTAGCGATATATCTTGACTTCGAAAACCTGGCTATCTCCGCAGATGCCGTATATCCCTCTCAGGCCCGCCCGTTGCGGCTGCAACCCATCGTGGATTTTGCCGCTTCCAAAGGAACGGTATTCCTGAAGAAGGCCTATGCCGACTGGTCCAAAAATATCTTTGCCCAGTATCAAAATAAGCTCCTGGAACAGGGCTTTGAGCTGGTGCATCTCCCCGCCACCAACAAACAAGGCAAGAATGGCTCCGACGTCCACCTCGCAGTGGATGTAATGGAATACATGGCTTTGTCGCCAAGTTTGGATACCTACATCATCGGCAGTGGAGACACCGACTTCATTCCCTTGATTCAGCGCCTGCGCACCCGAGGCAAACGGGTGATCGTGATTGGCTTTGAGCACAGCGTTGGGCCACTGGTCAAGCGCAACAGCACCGAATTCAGGACCCTGGAATCCTTGTTGGGCCAGCCAGAAATTGGCTCTCCTTCTGGGGACCTGCATGAGTCCCCAGACCCAAGCTATGGTCGGCAACTCATGTTGCGTTTCATTCAAAGCAGTGAAGAGACCGATCCGGTATTGATGTCTCAGTTAAAACAGAATCTGCTTCGCCTCGACCCTTCTTTTTCAGAAAAGGATCTGGGTTTCTCCAACTTCAAGTCGTTTGTGCGCTCGATGGTGGGCGATTTGGTAGAAAAGATTGATACCGAGCATACGACCCTGCCAGTGGTTCACCTCAAAGAACCTTCGGCCATGACTTCAACCAAGGAGCCGATCAGCGAAACCGACCGGGACAATGCGATGCAATTTCTCAGTCGGAAGTTGCGCTACCAAAAGGAAGCTCCCCTGCGCCAGGATATGTCTCAGGCCTTGTTCGCGAGTTTCAGCCAACAGGCGGTGATGTCCATGAATGAGATGTTCGAGAAGATCCATGAAGCTCTTGGCAATGAGTTGGCCAAAACGGACATCCGCAAATACATCAACACCCTGTTTACCGGTGGGGCATTCGCGCCACATAACGAAGAAGCGGAAGGCCCATTGTTGAGTCGCCCCTTTGAATTGGTAGAAGATGTCGCCGGAGCAGAGGACCTCGACGAGATCTACATCCGGCGAGTCAGTGAAATTCTCCAGAGCCGATATGCTGATCTCCCTTCAAGAGAAATCCTTGAATTGCTGATTTAAGAGCATTCAGGCATCAAATTTGCCAGTTGGGGTAAGAAAGTATTCCAACCGAAGACAGTTTTCTTATTTTCGTATTACTCGCCTATCGGTGCCCATTCAGCGCACTGATTCACTTGTAATCCTTGCTTGATTTTCTCCTTTTCATCGATGATGACCCGCTTTGGCAGGTCAATTCGATGCTGCTATCGCTCATATCTGCCTGACCTTTACCGATCCTAACTACCTAGCACTGTGTACAAGCCTCAAAGACAACCTGCTCCATTGCTTCCCCAAAAAGGGAGCCTGACCTCTTTGGGTGCAGGCAGTTTGCGGCATGGCAGGGAACCAGAGGATTCTCAGCAAGATCAATGGATCTGTAAGCAATGTAGCAGCCCCCAACCCGTCAGCGCGACCCACTGTGATGGGTGCAACGGCCATCTGCCAGTGATTGCGCTGTTTACCGCAAATTTGTACCGCAGCATTTCTGACGAAAGCATCTTGCTAAAGTGGGAAGTGTTTGAAGCGGATAGTGTCCGGCTGATGCCCGGCAATATGATTGTCCCCACCAAGGGAGAATTGGAACTGCGTCCCGATTGGCAGGAGACAGATGTCTTTTTCCTCATCGCCAGCAATGACATCGGTGGTCGGCAACTGAGTACCAAGGTTACCGCTTCTCCGCCCCGAATTCATGATTTTTCGGCTTCTGAGACCCGCATTCAGATTGGGTATCCGATCATTTTGCAGTGGAACATCGAACACGCCAAAACCATCGAAATAGATCAGGGTATCGGCGACGTAAGTGGGCAGTCTTTTGTGGAAGTCTATCCAGAAAAGGCGGGAAAAGTTACGCTCACGGCTCAAAATGAAGCTGGCGAAATCAAGCGAAGCATCCAATTGGAGTTGCCCAAACCGGAAATTCAGCATTTCACGGCCAGCAGTTTTTTGATCCAAGAAAACATCCCGCTGCAACTCAGTTGGGAGGTGAGCAATGCCAGTGAGGTGTCCGGACGCAAGCAACTGTTCAGCAGAGTGCTTGCGCAGGCCCGACTGTGCCGTTGCTTACTATCATGGAGGTCTGTCTGG
>JBCCCJ010000513.1:0-5056 GCA_039033615.1 Bacteroidota bacterium | reverse complement strand
TTGGCGTGTGTGCTTTGACAGACTTTTGCGCGAAGTCTTTTTGGTTTTCCTTGCGGCGCTGGGCAAGATCGGATGCAACCATCTCGGCTAGTTCCTGCAAGTCCATCACCTCGTCATTCTCCAACTCGGCCAAACCACTTTCAACTTCTTCCTCAGCCATGTAAGACTGAATTTTTTCATAAACCAACAAGAGGCGCAATTCATATTCTTGCTGTAGTTCCTTGTTTTGTCCCAATAAATCTTCTTCTTCCTCGCTCAATTCACGACTGGCTTCACGTAACATTTGACTTTCTTCAGCCAGTTCCATCAGCACAATGTTTAGCGCTTCGATTTGCACCTGCCAGTCGGCAAGTTGCTGCTGCGCAACGACTTCATGATTTTGTTTGGCTGTATTGTGCTCTGATAAAGCCGATTCAAAAGAGAATTGGAACTCATCCTCATTGTCCTGAAGCTGCCGCTTCAGCCGCTCAAAAATGAAGTCTTCCTCTTCGATTCGAAGGCTGCTGACTGATGGATCTTCAGATGGTTCAGGTGATTCTTGGCCGAAGGCTGCTACAGATAGGATTCCAGAAAGCAAGAGCAAGCTAATTTTTTTTCGCATGGATATTGAACAATCAAGCAATGGTCCAAAAGTAGGAGACTACAAATAGATTTGCTACTCTTTTTCGAATTATACCAAACATGGAATAGGTGTGAATTTATAGCATCGCCCATGATTTCTGCTTAGATTTTCGATGAATCTCCTATTTTGCCAGCCAAACATGACCAAAACTTACAAGTATGACCTCTTCCACTAAGCGCATTGTCCGTTTTTTGATTGAGTTACTCATTTTTCTCCCGCTGATTGTCTTGATCGGATTTGAATCTTTTGGGATTCATCCCCTGGCCTGTGCACTTTTTCTGATTGGCTTGAAGGTGTATCACTATCTGCGCCCTCGTAGCATGCAGCGCGCCAGAATGGCATGCCTTGATGACATCCATCGCTACGAATTGATCATAGCCTCAACTGAGCGGGCAATTGAAGAAGAAATGAAACTTGAGAAATCCTATCAGCTCATTGAATTGAAAAGCCAATTGGCCAGTTCTAAGACTGCGGTTCGGACCCAATATGCAAAGCTCCGCCAGCTCGATGAGATAGTGGAAGGAAGTCTTTTGCACAACCGCGACTGACATTTTTCGTAAACCCGCATTTGTTTCATCATCAACCTGAAAACCTATGCGCAAGATCATTTACCATGTCGCGACCACGCTGGACGGCTTCATTGCTGACGAAAGGGGAGGCATTGGAGCGTTCTTAGCTGAAGGCGACCATGTTCCGGCCTACATGGAACATCTTCAGACCTACGACACAGTGATCATGGGCCGAAAAACCTACGAGTTTGGCTATGCGTATGGTCTCGAAGCGGGTCAGCCAGCCTATCCCCAAATGCAGCACTATATCTTCTCCCGATCCCTCCATTTCGATGAGCCGCATGAACAGGTGCATATCGTCTCAGATCAGTGGGAAGAAAAGTTGACAGAATTGAAAAATGAAGCAGGCAGCCCGATCTATCTTTGTGGTGGCGGTGCCTTTGCCGAGTATGTATTGCAGCAAGGCTTGATTGACGAAGTATGGCTCAAACTCAATCCCGCTGTGATTGGTAAGGGGATTCATCTATTTGGCAATTTTGCAGGGCAACTCGACCTGTCACTTCTGGATACCACTGTGTATGAGAGCGGAGTGTTGTTGTTGAAGTATGGCCTAGGGAAATAGAAAAGTGTGACAATTGCCTGAAAAACCGACACCTGACAGCTCTTCCCCTTCCCCTGCCAGAGTGTCACTGGCATACATTATGTTGAGATAATGCTATGCGAAAGCGTTTTTCCTGGAACAAACGAAAAAAAGGCAAAGCCGCAATGCAAGAAGAGTTGAAGGATCAGCAGAACAATGCTGAAGAACAAGCTGTAGATCAGACTGAGCAGGAGACTCAGGATGAATCCGAAACAGTAGAAGCACAAGTTGAAGGTGCTGATAATCAGGCAGAAATGGAGGTTGCTGACCTTGACGATGCCATCCGTATCATTGGCGAATTGCAACTGGATCTGCGTGAGAAAGAAGCGGCCCTGACCGAAGCCAAAGATCATAACGCCAGACTGCAGGCTGACTTCATCAATCTGCGGAATCGTACCCGCAAAGAAGTGGCCGAAACCATCCGTTTTGCCAATCAGGACCTGCTGGTGAGTCTGCTTCCCATCCTGGACAACTTTGATCGCACCCTGAGTGCCATCGAAAAAACTGACAACATGACAGCTGTCAAAGAAGGGATTGATCTGGTCAACAATAATATGCGTCGTCAGTTTACCAAGCTCGGCCTGGAACCAATTGAGTCTTTCGGAAAAGAATTTGATTCCGAACTACATGAAGCCATCACTGCTGTGCCTGTGGAAGATGAAGCGCAGAAAGGGAAAGTGATTGACGAGGTAGAGAAAGGCTACAAGCTGAAAGACAAAGTGATCCGTTTCGCCAAAGTGGTGGTCGGAGAATAATCAGCCATTATGGATAAAAGAGATTATTATGAGGTCCTTGGTGTGAGCAAGGGCGCATCGAAAGATGAGCTAAAAAAAGCTTACCGCAAGCTGGCCTTGAAATATCACCCCGACAAAAATCCTGACAATAAAGAGGCCGAGGAAAAGTTCAAAGAAGCTGCTGAAGCCTACGAAGTACTCAGTGATGACAATAAAAAAGCCCGCTACGACCAATTTGGTCATGCTGGTATGGGAGGGGCTGCTGGTGGCTACAATGCGCGTGGCTTCGAAGATATTTTCAGTCAGTTTAGCGACATCTTCGGCGAAGGAAGTGGTTTTGAAAGCTTCTTTAGTGGAGGCGGTCGCGGCCGTGGTGGTCGTCGCCGACTTGGTCAGCGCGGGGGCGACATTCGCATCCGCATGGGATTGACGCTTGAAGAGATTGGTACTGGCGTCGAGAAAAAACTGAAACTAAACCGTCAGGTCATCTGCAAAGCTTGCGATGGATCTGGAGCGGAAAATAATAGCTTCACGACCTGTCCAACCTGTAATGGAAGTGGCGAGATTCGCCAACAAGCTGGCGGTGGATTCTTTCAACAAATCGTGGTCTCCACCTGTCCGACCTGTCAGGGGGAAGGCCGGATCATCACCCAAAGCTGTAAGGTGTGTAATGGTCAGGGCCGGGTACCCGAAGAGGATGTGGTCTCGCTCAAAATCCCAGCTGGCGTACAAGAAGGGATGAACCTCAGCGTTCGAGGAAAAGGCAATGCTGGCTTGCGAGGGGGGAGTGCGGGCGATCTGATCATTCAGATTGAAGAGAAGCCACATGATCACTTTGAGCGCGATGGAGAGAACCTTATTCATGAGCTCTTTATCAGCTTCCCGGATGCGGCACTTGGCACACAGGTAGAAGTACCAACCCTGGACGGTAAGGTGCGGATCAAAGTTGCGCCTGGTACCCAGGCCGGGAAAGTGGTCCGTCTGCGCAACAAAGGTCTGCCCAGCCTCAACAGTTATAATACCGGCAACTTATTGGTCCACATCAATGTCTGGACCCCACAAGAGCTCACCGGAGAGGAACGCAAGATTCTGGAGAAGTTTCGCGAGGCAAATAACTTCCTACCGAATCCAACCAAAGAACAAAAAGGATTCTTTTCAAAGATTCGGGAGTTTTTTAGTCAGTAGCGTTTATGGGACCATCATTAGATGGCGCTCTCGTTTTAGCCGAACGCAAAGACACAAAGAAGCAAAGGATATTCAACAAAACTTTGCGTCTTCGTGTCTTTGCGTTTCAGTCATTTTAGATCAAATAGCATTTGGCCAACATGAAATCCCGAGAATATCTCGCCCATGTCAAGAGTCTGCTTGACATTGAAAAGCAGGAAGACCTCGCTCAGTACAAACGCATGGTCCTGGACCGCAGCCTGAAAGAGCGGGTGAAGAAAGGAACCACCTGGCATCCGGTTGCCATGCAGCGGATGTACATCGGTATGGGGGAGAAATTGATTGTGGAGGTGCAAAAGAGTGGTGGAAAAGAACAGCCTCATGCTTTTCAGCCCGGTGGGCTGGTGTCGGTCTTCGGGATGTTGTCCGATCAGGAGGTTGGTCGGGCGCGTGGTGTGATTGCCTCGGTTCGGCAGAAAACCATGCGGGTTGCTCTCAGCATGGAGACCATTCCAGATTGGCTCACCAAATCTAGCCTGGGGGTTGATCTTGAGTTTGATGACAAAACTTACCAGGAGATGAACCGGGCCATTGAAAGCATGCGGGACCCTGGGAAAAATGAAGATCTAGCTACCTTGCGGGAAAAAATGCTGGGAGATGGGAAGCCGGAATTTCACAAATGGGACTATACCTATCACAATGCCACGCTGAATGCTTCCCAGAACGAAGCGGTTCAGAAAGCACTTGAGGCACGGGAAGTCGCCATCATTCATGGCCCCCCCGGGACGGGCAAAACCACCACCCTGGTGGAGGTAATCAAAGAAACCGTTCATCGGGAGTCCCAGGTGCTGGTCTGTGCGCCCAGTAATACTGCCGTTGACTTACTGACGCTCAAATGCTGGCAGGCGGGCATGAATGTGGTTCGCATGGGCAATCCGGTGCGGGTGGACGAAGCCTTACAGGAATTGACGCTGGATGGGAGTATTCAGGCCCATGAGGATTATGCGGCTTTGCGCAAAGTGCGCAAGGAAGCCGAAGAAGTGCGTCGGCAGGCGCACAAATACAAACGAAATTTTGGTCCGGAGGAGCGCCGCAAACGCGGCGAAAAAATGAAGGAAGCCCGTGAGCTCAAAGCCATGGCGCACCAATTGGAGGATTACATCCTGTTTCAGGTGTTGCAGCGTGCCCAGGTTATCACCGCTACCCTCATTGGAGCGGCCAACCAGCATTTGCGGAAGCGTGATTTTACCACTGTCTTCATCGATGAAGCCGGTCAGGCGCTTTTGCCTTCCTCACTCATTCCCCTTCAATACGCCAAACGGGTCATCATGGCGGGGGACCATCGGCAATTGCCACCTACGGTCAAATCTTTCGAGGCAGACAAACA
>JBCCCJ010000512.1:0-5071 GCA_039033615.1 Bacteroidota bacterium | reverse complement strand
TTAGCCAGAAAAACCAAGGCTTGGTGGCAGTTGGGACGAATCCGAAGCTTGTCCCGCTTGGCTACCATGCAGACATATTCCAGCAAAGTAGTCGCAAAATTGTATTGCCGTAGTTCCAGAGGGATCTGGACTTCTTTGATCTCCAGAATGTCATCTGTCTGCTCATAGGACAGTACCATTCTTTGATCATTCAAGGGAACAAAGATTTCCTGTTTTTGGTCGTCTCGGACGATATTCAGGTTTACTTGTTTGAAATAGTCTACTTGCATACGAGAGAGAACTGAGATCAGATCGAACCATATGCCATACAGGACGATGGCAACCAGTCAATCACAAGATTGATCCAATGTGACAATAAAAAGAGGGGTGGTAATCCAGAATGATGATCTAACTTACCCGGAAACCTTCGGAATTAAAATGATTTTTCCATTGGAATATTACACCCCGGTGGAAGCTTAGGCCGAGAGGCGGTTGGAGGCATGCATGGCCGGGTCCCAGGCATCCCGGATCAGTTCTGCGAGGACGTGAAAACTTAGGACCGTCAGAAAAATGGCTCCACCGGGTACCAGTACCAACCACCAGGAGTCGAAATGATTCCGGGCCATGCTCAACAAACTCCCCCAACTCAGGTTGGCTTCTGCTAGCCCCAGAAAGGAGAGGGCAGATTCCAGCGCGATGGCACCCCCAATGGAAGAAGAAAACACGATGAGGATGGGCGGAAGGGCGTTGGGCAATACATGTCGCCATACAATCCGCTTGTCTGGAATGCCCAATGCCCGGGCAGCATCAATGTAGGATCGCTGTTGAATCGAAAGAATTTGTCCGCGTACCTGAATGGCAATCCCAGGCCAGGAAACTACCCCGATGATGGCCATCAGAATCCAGATGCTCGGTTGGCGAAACATCGCCGTGATCGACAGCACAAACAACAACCGAGGGAGCGTTGACATCCACTCACTCAATCGAAACAGCAGGGTATCTAGGGGGAATCGCCATTTCTTTTCCCATTTCAAACGGAGGAACAGGCGTTTTCCCAGCCAAAAGAACAGAGACAACAGCCCCCAACCAATCAGCAGACTCGCAACGAATTGCAGCAAATATGATCCCAGGCCCTCTTTCGCCGCTAGCTCCAATTGAATGCTTCGTCGGAACCAGGCATAAAATATGGTCGGTATCAGTCCTACGAGCAAGCCAATCAGGCCGCCCTTAGAGAGAGAAAGTCGATCGTCTCCCCAATATCCGGCCAAAGCCCCGATGAGTACCCCCAGCAGAATGGCAATACTAGCGGCCAACAAGCCCACAAATAGGGAAATCCGGCTTCCATGGATCATGCTTGCGAACAGATCAATACCATTGGGAGTCGTCCCCAACCAATGCCTCCCGAGCGCTCCCTCGGAGGTGGGCGGAAGATTTTTCGTGGCAGAGAGTAACCGAGTCCCAAAAGGGATGGGAGGCCAGGTGGCGTCCTCCAACTCTTGAGACTTCCAGTCCACCTGATCGAAGCGTTGCCATCGCAAGCGATTCCCAGAGGAAAAGCTGTCAAGCTGGGCTGGTTGAAGGACGGGATAGTACGTAGTGCCGCGATAAGTAGTCTTCAATGGCTTGTCATTCGCGAGCACGGAAGCGAACAAGGCGGTGATACAAACCAGTCCCAACCAGCCAACCACCAACCAAAAGCGCTTTCTGCTCCGCAGTTTTTGCCAAGGAGTGAGGCTTGTGGGGGGAGGAGTGGCAAACGGCATGCAAATGGCCCGACGGCGGTAAGTGGATGCATCAAAACTAGAACTTTCTGGGGTTTTTTTGGCAACATGAGAAGAGAGGATTGAAAAAGCACTGACTTTCCCATCTGAGAATCGAGCGGAAATGACAGGATTGCTAAGTGAGCCTTGAAAAATAACTTCCTCTTTTCGCGTAGATATTTCTTTCCAGATCAAGGAATCAACACCGAGTGGTTGGCGGGCCAAATCGCGAGACTTTGGGAAAAAGGGAACCAAAGAGGAGCCTTGACGAAGAGATGGGAAGAAAGAACGAGTGAAAAGGTCCAAGTTATTTTTTGAGTATCACTAAGATAGCCGGGTTTCATTCAAGAGATTGTTTGTTTGTTCTAATTGAAAGGGGAGGGGGAAGCCCTTCCCCATTTTGCTGAATTCATCTCCTTTTATCGACTTCCCAACCATGATGTGGACCAATCCTGCTGTTCAAAAAACCTTGTCTTTGCTCCTGCTCATCGGGTTGGGGGCATTGTTGAGGGGAAAACTCAAACACAAAGATGCCCTGGGAGGGGTGAAAGTGCTCATTCTGAGTGTGGCCCTCCCCGCCACAATTTTTGTTGCGTTGCTCAAAATAGAGGTGGAGCCACACTTGCTTATGTTGCCAATTCTGGCTCTGGGCGCCAATTTGATCCTGCTGGGCGTATTCCATCAGATGCTGCCCTGGCTGGGGATGGACCCCCGTAGTGCGACTGGCAAGACCATGTTGATGCTGTTGCCTTCGCTTGCCCCAGGCCTTTCCTGCTTCCCTTTTCTGATGGAATTTTTGGGAGACGAAAGTCTGGCCTTAGCGGCCTTGGCAGATGTGGGAAACAAGGTCTTTGTCCTCATCATCCTTTACCTCCTGGCGATGCGCTGGTACTATCAGCGGGTCCAGGGGAAAGCTTCTCGGAATGGCAAAGTCAAAGCGCTGCTACTGTCCTTGGTGAGAGAGCCCGTGAATTTGCTGATCACCCTGGCCCTCGTGATGCTGGCAGTTGGCTGGAACTTCTCGGTTTTGCCCAGTTTCCTGCAGAACACCGTTGTGCGGGCGAGTGCGATGATGACCCCCATGATTTTGCTATTCATCGGGATGGCGGTGAAGATTCGTTGGACCCAGGTTCAAATGATTTTTTCCTTTTTGGCGTTTCGCTCTGCGCTGGCCTTCCTGATGAGCGGAATTTTTTTGATCGCGTTTCCAGAACTGGCTCCCGCCATCGCCTTGGTGGTAGTCGTCTTTCCCCAAAGCGCTTGTAGTTTTTGGCCCTATGCCCACATGGCAGCAGTGGATGGCTTGGAAGAGAAACGCCCAGCCTCGGAAAGAACCTTTGATACGGATACGGGTTTGGCAGTTCTGGCGTGTTCGTTGCCCTTCTCTACCATGTTGATCATGAGCATTTGCTCGATTGGAGAGGCCTTCACTCAGCCTTGGTTGTTATTGCTGGTCGCGGGCTGTCTGGGGTTGGTGGCATTTCTGCCGCGCCTGAGCAAAAAGATTTCCTTTCATCAGCAAGCGGAACTGCCTCTCAAGGACCCGGAGCGCTTGCATTCGTAGGCGGGCTCATGTTTTCCACGGCTTGTCCGCCAAGACCTGCTTCACCACCTTTTCGCGCTGGGTGCGGCTGATGGGAATTCGATGCGTCCCACAATGTGTGATTCGTGGTGTTCGATGGGGTCGATGTTGGATAAGGCCACAATGAAAGATTTGTGAAACCGCATGAAGGCTGTAGGATCTAGCCGTCGCTAGGCTTGCCTTCGGCGCATGGTTCGGCCTATTTTGACACATGAATTGCCGCGAGGTATTGTTGGAGCATTTCTCCCAGTTTGGCCATGCGAAATGGCTTGCTGATGTAATCATCCATCCCCGCATCTATGCACATTTCCCGATCCCCCTTCATGGCGTTGGCGGTCATGGCGATGATGATGGGCTGCAAATCCGGCGGGAATTCTTCCCGAATTCTTCGGGTCGCTTCCAGTCCATCCAATCCAGGCATTTGTACGTCCATCAAGATGATGTCAAAGACTTGTTCATTCAACTTGGCGATCGCCTCCAAGCCATTGTTGGCGACTTCGGCTTGGTAGCCCAACTTCTCCAGCATGCGGAGCGCTAGTTTTTGGTTGACGAGATTGTCCTCAGCCAACAACAGCCTGCCCGGTAGAGGTGCGTTGGGGGGTTGATTCGCCTCAAGGTTGGGCTTATCTGTCTGCGGCACCCCGCTTTCTTCGGGAAAGAGGGCTTGAAAGATTGCACGGAATACTGCCTTTTGGCGCAAGGGTTTGGCCAGAACCGCTTCAAAAAGCCCTGTTTCTTTCATGGGCTGAATGGAACCGAGCGAGGAGAACAAAATGACAGGCGTCTTGGGTCGCTGTTGTTGGAGGTATTCTGCCAATTCTTGCCCATCTACCTCGGGCAGGAACAAATCCGTGAGCACAAGGTCCAGGGCGATTGGTTGGTCGATCAAGGCTTTGGCTTGTTTCCCATCCTGTACACAGATCGTTTCCACACCCCAGCGAGTCAATTTGATATTCAGCAACTTGAGGTGCGTCTCGTTGTCCTCTACCACCAACACCGTCTTGCCTCGGATCTGCGCGAGCTTGTCAGGGGACAATTGAAGGTTGCCCCGATCAGGTTGAACGGTCGTACGGATGCTGAAGGAGAATTCCGAGCCTTCGCCTACTGCACTGGAAACCGCCATCTTTCCCCCCATGAGTTGAACCAACTGAGACGAAATGGCCAGACCAAGCCCCGTCCCTCCGTATTTGCGGGTGATGGAAGCATCTACTTGGGTAAAAGCTGCAAACAAGGTTTCCTGCCGACTTTCGGGAATTCCGATGCCAGTATCCTGGACGGAGAATCGGATGCGACAGGCTTGCCCCACCTACCATTCGGTTTCCGACGCTTCTTCCATGCTGACCGCGACCAGAATTTCCCCTTCGTGGGTGAACTTGAGGGCATTGCCAATCAGGTTGATCAGGATCTGGCGCAAGCGCAAACTGTCCCCTTCAATGATCGCTGGCACTTCCGGATCCAGGTAGTAAAACAGGTCAACGGGTTTTTCGCTGATTTTGCCGCCAAAAAGATTGACCACTTCTTCCACCAGTTCTTCGATGGAAAACGACACCATGTCTAGTTCCAGCTTGCCGGACTCAATTTTGGAGAAATCCAGGATGTCATTGATCAGAGAAAGCAGGTTCTCCCCACTTTTGCGAATGGTCTGCAAATAATCCTGTTGCTCTGGCCGCAGGGTTTCATCGTCCAGGAGTTCTGCCATCCCGAGGACCCCATTCATCGGGGTCCGAATCTCATGGGACATATTGGCCAG
>JBCCCJ010000511.1:0-5072 GCA_039033615.1 Bacteroidota bacterium | reverse complement strand
GTGGGATCGCTTGATATAACCGTGGTGAACAGACCACTGGGAGTCCCCTCTGGTGAAGTACCGACTAAATTTATTTGCGATTGACAATTTTGAGTTTGGTGATTTTGACGAGGACAAAACCGATGCGGAATTCATCGTCTATGTGGTCCAGCAGAAGGCCGACAGCATGCGGGAGGAGTTGACCCAAGCCTTTGGCTATGACGCTCAGAATCAGGACAGCTCCTTGCTGGTGTATTTTCGGCTAGGGGCATTTTTGAAAAACCAATCCGGGGGCAGAGCCCTGCACGTAGAGAATTTTGATACCTACGAACCGGGAGAATTCAGCGAAATCGAACGCTTTGGTACCCCTCCGCCCGTGAGCGAAGCGGAAAATGCCGAAATCGCGAAAAGCGTAGAACTGGCCAATCAAATGCTCGAATCCAATGAGAGCATGATGGAGAGTTTTCAGCGGCGAATCAAAGAAGCTCCGGACCAGTTGCTGAGTTCCAAACCCGTGTTCGAAGAGGTGCTTGCTGGAGTCAAATCTTTGCGGGAGCGCGTAAAAAACCAGGAGTTGAACCTCAAGATCGACCTGAGTTTGCGCCTGGACGAAAACGCCAACAAACTGGATCTGGTTCGAGACGCCTATGCCTTTGTGTCCACAAATCTTAGCCAACCGCTTACGCCGGAGTCTTTTCTCAGCATTTCCGAAGAATTGGGCAACAAACTGGACCTTTCCATCACCCAAGCCCAGACGGATTTTCAAAGCCTGAGCAAACAAGCCAAAGACGAAAATGCTGATCCCACCACCCTGGAGCAACTGGATCAGTTGACCCAACAATATGATGGCCTGCGCACTTCGATTCAAACCGACATCGCCAATTTGAAACGCTATTTCGAGGACGCAAGGGGCCTCTTCTCTCTCTTCAAAAAGTCGTATGTCGAAACCGAGGAATTTGCCGAAGAAGTCAAGCGCTTCCAACCAGGCAACATTCCGCAAGAGGGATTCATAGAGCTGAAGTACATTGGGGAGCGCAAGCCCGGAAATGAAATTCTGATCAAAGCCATCATGGAGCGAGGCACCAACCCCAAGGCCCCCAACTACGAACAGCGCGAGGTCTATCGTCGCTACATATCCATGCGTCGAGTTTCGGCCCACGTCAAGATGAGCGGCTCCCTCGTCCTCGCCAATCCCTACAACAAAGCCAATAATCTCAATGTCACCATCCCCAACTCCTACCAGTTTGCGCCCGCCTACAGCATCTTTTTGAAGTGGGGCAGCCGGAAGAGTCATTTTTTCAATGACTTCATCAACCTCGGCGTCGGGCTGAACTTCACCTCTCCCGACTTCAACCTGGATGGCACGCCAGAATTTGGGGCGGGAGCGGTCATCACTGGTTTGCGGGATTGGGTAAGTGCGGGTTGGGGCTGGAATTTTGGGGTAGATGCGCCCTACACCTTCGTTGGATTCAACATCCCCTTTACCGTGGCGGGCTTTGGGTCTTCCAATGGCAGTGTGCAGGGAAATGGGTTGTAGGTGATGGTTGGTTGTTACATTTGCTACTCACTCCACCGCCTTCACTTCCACCACCACACTGCTCCGCCGCGCTGACACATCCAAATTGAAGCCTACTTTCATGAGGTATTCGCCGGAATAGGTCTTTGCAGGATCAATTGGGGTACGAGTACCGGGATAGAGATTCCGCTCCGTGAGTTGGTACTGCTTGTTGGGGTCGAGGCACTGAAAGCGAAGCGGCTCGGGCGAATAGGTGATCCGGTAGCGCTGCTCCACCAGGTAGGCAAAGACCATGGCGCGATCCTGCTCGGGCGCGACGAATTGAAAGGCCGCGTAGGGATGCTCGTAGGGATCTTGCAGGCGGTAGAGATCGCCTTGCCAGACCACCTCCTGGAAGGATTCGTAATTCTGCACCGCCTCCTGGCAGAATTGGAGGTCTTGCTCGCTTAACTCCTCCACCACGATGTCGAAGCCGAGCTTGCCCATGGAGGCGATGTCGGTCCGGTACTTGATGCTGGCCTGTTTGTCCCAATCGGTGACGTGGGCACACATCGCGATGGCCGGATAAAAGTGAGAGGTCTCCCATTGCAGATATACCCGATCCAGGGGATCGGTATTGTCGCTCATCCAAAATTCGGTAAAGTATTGCAGCGCGCCATAGTCCACCCGACCGCCGCCGCCGGAGCAGAGCATGATGGGCACTTCGGGATATTTGACGCGGACCCGTTCCAGGACCTGGTACAGGCCCTTGACATAGTCCACGTAGAGATGAGATTGGGGTTTCCCTTGTTCCGCCAAGTAGGCCGAATAGGCATTGTAGATGATGGAATTGGCGTCCCACTTCACGTAGGCGATGCCAGGGTTTTCGGTGAAGATGTGGTCAAACACCCCAAAGACGTGGTCTTGCACGGCGGGATTGGAGAGGTCCAGCACCAGCTGATTGCGGTAGTAAAACTCCCGGCGGTCCGGTTGGCGAATCACCCAATCCGGGTGGTTTTCGTAGAGCTCGCTTTTGGGGTTGACCATCTCGGGCTCGATCCAGATGCCAAATTCTACGCCTTTGGCATTGGCCTCTTTGACGAGGTAGCCGAGGCCATTGGGGAGCTTTTGGCGGTTTTCCTGCCAGTCGCCCAGCCCAGAGCGGTCACTGTTGCGGGGGTATTTGTTCGCAAACCAGCCATCATCCAGGAGAAACAAATCCACCCCCAATTCAGCCGCTCCATCAAAGAGCCCCACCAACTTTTGTTCATCAAAGTCAAAATAGGT
The DNA here is from genome assembly GCA_039033615.1 of Bacteroidota bacterium. Lineage (GTDB taxonomy): Bacteria > Bacteroidota > Bacteroidia > J057 > J057 > JBCCCJ01. The sequence goes on along the minus strand of JBCCCJ010000511.1, from coordinate 2,311 downwards.
GGCCTCCCAATTGTTGAGGAGGGTCAGGCGCTCCTTTTGTCCGTTGTAGAGGCGGTGTTTACGCGCCCAGCGGTGCATGTTTCGGCTGGCTTCTCCCTTGCCGTTTTCGGAATAGGTCCAAATGAAATGGGGGGTTTCGAAGCGTTCCCCTGCCTCCAATTGGTAGGCGGCGGCATGAGGATTCGCCCCGGCGATCAGCCGGAGGTTGTCGTAGCGATCCACTTCAAAGTCGAAACGATAGTTGCCCGACCAGGCAAGATTGGCGAGGAGCACCTTGCCGGAATGTTCCTGAGCGACTTCATCCAAGGCCAGCATGAAGGTGGGTGGTGCATACAGATTCGCCCGCGCACCGAGCTTGGAGTCCAGCACCTTGATGCCGTGGGTGAGGGCATGGGTCTCGGGCTGCATTTCTTCCGCCCAGGAACCGTGATATTGAGTCAGGAAAAAGTCATCATCCCGAAAGTAGAGATTGGCGGAGGCGTATTTCTCCAGGCTGATCGAACCGATTTCGGTGTTCTTGACAGTCGTCCACTGCTCGAAGACATTTTCCTCCACATACACCTGAAGGTGAAGGCGGACCTCGGTGCCATAGACTGGGTCTTTGAGGTTGATGGTGGTCAGTTCTACGCCTTCTTTCACCGTCTCCGTGGCCTGAGCTAGCAACTGCAATTCGGTGGAAGGATTGCCATCGGCGTGGAGAATTTCCAGGGCAGGCTCGGCGATGTTCCAAGTGCCTTGGGGCGTGTAGGCATGGTTGAAGACGTCTTCGTTGGTGCCGTCATAACGGAGTTGATCGGCGATGGTGGCGTATTCGCTGGCCTGACTCAGCTTGCGCCCGAAATAGACTTGACGAAGGCGATCGGCGCCATCATTCTGCCAGACGAGGGCGTAGTCGGCACTTTCGACGGTGAGCAGGGATTGAGCGGAGAGGAATGAACCAATAGAAGTGAGGAGTAGCAGACAGAGGAGACGCATAGGAGGGGTAGGTTTGATTGGGCGAAAATAGGGTTTTCCCTTGATCTTTTTTCTTAGTTGGCTGCCTATGCTGGTTAGCCACACCATTGGACAAAAGGTCACATGTCTCATCAGAGCGTAGCTTTCACCACAACGGCGGGTTGGCCACGAAGCCCGAGTTAGGGGGCCGGATTGTGGGTTGGGCTGGGGCTTCGGCGCTTCTTTGCTTACTTTCTTGGCGGCAAGAAAGTAAGGCCCGCGGCAGGCGACACCCAGTTTGGACATCGCAAGCATAAGGACCACATTGGAATGTTCAGTTGTATAGATCGCGAGGAAAAAGTTCAGCCCTCCACATCCACTTCCCGATAGGCCTGAATCAAGGCCAATTCACCTGCCTTGCCGGGAGAGAAGTTTTTGTGCTCCATGCCGAGGATGCCACGGTACCCTTTCTCGTGAATGAAGCGGAAGACGTTTTTGTAGTTGATTTCTCCGGTGGTGGGTTCTTTGCGGCCGGGATTGTCGCCGATCTGGAAGTAGCCGATTTCTTCCCAGGCTTGTTCCATGTTCGGAATGAGATTGCCTTCTTGAATCTGCTGGTGGTAGATATCAAAGAGGATCTTGCAGGCGGGACTGTTGACGGCCTTGCAGATGGCGTAGGCCTGGGCGATTTTGGTGAGGAAAAGGCCGGGATGATTGAAGAAGTTCAAGGGTTCCAGCACCATAACCAAGTTGTGGGGTTCCAGCAGTTCCGAAGCCCGACGCAGGATCTCAATGACGTTGGCGGTTTGGTAGCCGATGTCTTGCCGAAGGTCCAAGTAACCCGGCAGGACGGTCATCCAGGTCGCATTGACCCGCTTGGCCGCCTCGATGGAGGCCCGGATACCTGCCAAGAATTCTTCCCGGATGGATTCGTCTTTTGTTACGAGCGTAGATGCTTTTCCCGTAACCCTCCCTCCGACAAACACGCCCATCTCCATGTCGAGCTTCGCCAGTTTCTCCCCTATTTTGTCCTGCATGGCCGATTCGCGCCGCTTGAGGTAGTTGTCTTCAAAGGCGGTAAAGCCCTGATCGGCCATGAATTGGATTTCGTCCAGGGGATCGTTGCCAGCGTGGGCCTGGAACATCCCGGTGTGCGGGGCGAATTTCAGATTAAAAGGAGCAGCCATAGGAGTTGGGAGTGGCGGGTGGGAGTTGGGAGTGGCTGTGGCTGTGGGCGGGTGTTTGCAAGGGGAGCTTACCATTATTTTTGCAAAGATCCCGTTTGGAAGCGAGGGAAAAGCTTAGTGATACTTGAAAAATAACTTCCTCTTTTCGCGCGGTTATTTCGTTTCAGGTCGAGGAAGGAACACCGACTGGT
>JBCCCJ010000510.1:0-5080 GCA_039033615.1 Bacteroidota bacterium | reverse complement strand
CCGGCCTGCTGGAGGCGTTGGGCAGCAGCGCTAGGGCCAAAAGCGTGATGGGCGTAGATGATTGGCAATTCGGGAATTGGTTGATTAGTTACGATTCAAGAAAAAGTCTGATAGCGAAAGTGATCTGACCTCTGTCTTCTCTTTATTCGGGATTCAAGAAAACTTCTGACAACAAAGTGGTCTGACAGCGAACGCGCTCTGTCATCTGTCTTCTCTTGATTGGTTGGTTCTAGGTAGCGTGGCTTTCTAAGTCGCGTAGATGACGAGAAAACGCCTACTCCTCTTGGTCTTCGATGGCATCGACCTGTTCCTGAATCCGATCATCATGCGGCATCAGGGAAAGGATGGTTTGCAGGGAGCGCAGCGCTTTCTTTTTGTCCCCGATGGTCAGGTAGATGCTCGCCAAACCAGACAAGGCTCCAAAGTGCCGGGGCTCCAGTACCAGCGCCTGGGTGATGTCCTCGATGGAGTTTTTGTAATTCCCCCGCAGGAAGAAAGCAGTCGCCCGTTTGTTCCAACCTTCCGGATAGGCAGGGTCCAGGTCAATCACTTGCGAAAAGCTGGCAATGGCTTCGTTCATTTCGCCTTCTCCCATCACTTGGATCCCCTTTTCCATCAACGCACGGAGGTAATCATTTTCGTGGAACATCCACTTGTCCCAGATCAACTCCTGCAATTCACGGAGCGACTCCTGCCTGGTTTCGGCCACCAGGTCAAGAAACAGCTGATCCAGGGTACGTTGCGACATATGCTGATGCATGGATTCTGAAACGATTAAGGGTGCGCGACGGCCAATTTCAGCTGCCGAACCATAGACGGTTGTGCGTGTTGATGAGTTTTGATCCGAAGGAATAGACGAAACGCCTTGGCTTCTGGATCTGGGGTTAGCAACAAGGGAAATGCATCGTGGGCCTGTACGCCGACTTCTCCATCAGGGCTGTAGAAGCGAATGAAATCCGCGGGCACGCCAGGAATGCACACCTTTGCGGGCACGGCATTGCCAGCGGTCAGGTCTGTTCCTTCTGGAAAATAAATGCGGGGACTCCGCCAATAGTTGGTATCCAAAGGCTGATAGATCAAGCCTACTTTTTCTGATTTGAGTTGACCATCCTGGGCAAAATGCTGGGCCAACAAAACCGAGTCATGATCCATCCAGGCAAACATCCGCAGGGCACCTCCCTGATAGTAGACCACCATCGGCCCCTGTCGTTTTCCGTTGGTCCATGCCTGCTCCATCTTCGGGCTTCCATCCGCATAGAAGCCGCGATAGGTCCCGTGCTTTTGCCCATCCTGATACGGCATCAGACCGACCAATTGCCCCATTTCATCAAATTCTTTCTCCTCTCCCTGAACCTGTCCTTCGACAAAAGGCGTTTCCCGGGAGATGCCACCATTTTCATGAAAGGAATAGCCCAAGCCTTCGTGAATGCCCGCCTCGTTCAGGGGGTTGATCGTCACCAATTGTTCGTCTCGATCATAGACTCGCTCTACCTGAGCTGGCAGCAGCGAAATCATCAAAATACTCCAAGCAAGGAAAAATACGCAGCGGAAGTACATGAGGAAATAGTCAAACAAGCACTTGAATTCTTCCTCAAAGATACACAATCTCTAGGTCAAGGGAAGGGCTTTTCATAACAAATAGCGAAAGTCAGAGGAGGGTGGGCGAATCCCTGAATTCGACTGGCGTCGATTTCAGGGTCGGGCCCTTCCGGGGTACGCATTCGCTTCCGTCCTCCACTGCGTTGCGGACTCTTCGCTTCGCTCGACCCTTCAGGCACCTTTCGCTTGCCATCGGCAAGCAGTCCAAATGATCGTTGTGTAAAGACTGCCCTTGTGGCATTCGCCTACCGCCTACCGCCTCCGCCACCACCAACCTCCCAACCAAAGCAGCCCCAATAAGCCCAGCAGCCACCAATAGGAAAAGCCTGCAGCAGTAGAAAGGGGCTCATCATTCCCGATCAACACAAAAGAAGCCCAGAAAAAGGGGTGTTGATATTCCGGCTGATTCATCAGTTCCATTTTGGCAAACTGCAAAGCCGTAGCTTTGTCTCTTCCCTTGGCCAATTCCTGATAAAAAGCCTTCATGATCCGCATGGTCGCTTCATCATTGACGCTCCACAGCGAGGTCAGCACACTTTGGGCTCCTGCATAGGAGAAGCCCCGAGCCATGCTGGCGATGCCCTCGCCTTCCAGGATTTCCCCGACGCCTGTTTCACACGCACTCAACACCACCATCTCTACTGGCAGATCCAGTCGGTACAGTTCACTCAGATACAAGCGCTCCACCTCGCCCGTTTGATTTCCCGAAAAGGCCAGATAGGACAAATCAGAACTGCCATCATGTACCTTCGCGTGGGTCGCCAAGTGCAAGATTTGATAATAAGGAGCCAGCGCCAAAACCGGGGATCTCTGCGCCTTGGTGCCCATCAGGGTTTTCCCCCCAAGGCTCTCCTGCACGGCTTCTATTTCTGGTCGGTTGAACAAGAGCGGCCCCAAAAAATCAGCCCTTAGGTCTGACGGTTCTGCGGAAGCAGTCGGCAAATGAGGCGTAAAATCAGGGGCCACTGCCAAAGCTCCGGCTTGTTGATAGTCGCTTACTTGCGTTTTGGTATTGGCGTACAGCAAACCAGACAGGGCATAGGAAACGCGCTTTTGTTGGCCCAGAAATCGGTTCGATTGCCCTGGCTCCGTCAGCAGGGCTTCGAAAGGCAGATAGCCAATGCTCCCATCAGGTACAATCACGATGCGCTCCCGAAGCTGCCCGCTCACAGGCATCACCAATTGCTGATACAATTGCTGCCCCAAGCTGATCCAGGCATCTTCCTCTTCTCCCATACTTTCCCCAGTGAAAGGCGCATAAATCGCCTGCCGAAAGGTCTTGATTGCTTCCCGCAAATCCGGGGGAGCGGGCAATTGTACGACCGAGATTTCTTCTGCATCTAGCACAAATACATACAGATGCTCTTCTCCCCAGAAGTACTCCAAGAGGCTTGCTTGTTCGGGCAATCGCTCTTGCAGCTTTGCCACCTCAATGGTGGGAGAGGCGTATTTCACTTCGTAATAGCGGGGGTAGTCGGTTTCCAGTCCTCTCAGCAAGGCGTCATAGCGATCCTGCTGTTGAAGCAAATCGGTCTTCGCCTCGGCCATGGCTAGGGAATCTCGCTGTTCCTCCAAGTCCATTTCCACGAGTTCGCGCTCCAGATCCGCCAAGGCTTGTCGGAGGGCTGCTTCTTCTTGCTGAACCACTTCGGGCACCTCCCCAAAAGTACGGGCTTTGTTGAATTGCAAGGCCTCCCAGACCAAACTGGCCCGACTGTGTTCAGCGAACACCAGGGCCTGTTCTTGATAGACGGGATCTTGCGTTTTCTGGTACAATTGCCAGCAAACTTCCAAAGCGGTTTCGTAGCCCGCCCGGTCTCGTTCTCGCTGCTGAATGCGGGAATCTTCCCGTTGGTAGCTCTTTCTAGCCTGGATCACCAACTCATGCCATTCTCCCAACCAGGAATAGGCTTCCTCCCATTCCGCAAGCGCTGGTTCACAGCTCATTAGGCCTTGCACATACGCAAGGATCGCACGGGCCTCCCGGTGAAACACCGGAACGGGACTTTGGCGAATGCCAGCGATTGCCGCCGTATACCACCGCTTGGCCCGCTCACACGCTCCCCCCAATAAGGCCGCATCTCCCAGCAAGATGCGAGATTGCGCGACGGTTGGGTGTCCGGTTCCCAAGGCAGGCAGCTGACGCTCCAGCGCAAATTCCAAGGCTTCTTGCGCGGCAGCGGCGTCCCCTTTTGCCCAAAACATACTTCCCAGTTCCTGGTAGAGGACCGCAACTTCCTGATGCCCTGGCCCGAGGGTGTTGGTTTTGATCTGGATGGCCGTCCGAATAGCAGCTTCTGCCGCATTCCATTGTGCGGATGCTTTGTATCCCACTGCCAATTGCCGCTGCAAATTTCCCATCAAGGGATGGTTCTTCGGCAACAGGCGCTCCCCCATTTCCATGGCGGCTTCTGTGTGGCGAAGCGCGGTTTCGTATTCTCCCATATCCAGGTACACCCCTGCCAAATTGGAACCGATTCCCACCAGATACATGTGGTCGCCTGAAAAAGCTTCTCGCCAGACCCTCAGGGCTCGTTCGTACTGCTCGGCTCCCAAGGCAAAATCCCCTTGTTGCTGGTAAATGCCGCCCAGGTTGTTGTAACTCGCGCCGACTTTGGGGTGGTGTTCTCCCAGACTCGCTTTGCGAATGCGCAGGGCTGCTTCTTGCATCTGTAGCGCTTGCTCAAACTCCCCCTGCCCTTTGTAAATCAAGCCCATGTTGTTGTAGCTCTGGGCGATCAGATCATGCTCTGCCCCATACATTCCCTGCCGAATGGCCAAGGTTTTGCGGTGGTATTCCAGTCCCAGTTCGGCTTTTCCGAGTCGGCTATACACATAGCCGATGCTGTTGTAGCTCCGACTGATCCGCACCGAATCCAGTTCTGTTTGGCCCTCGATGATCTGCAAGGCCTCCTGCAGGTGGTCCATGGATTGGCGATAGCGCTCCACCTTCCACTCTGCCGTCCCGAGCTGATGCCAGAGATCCCCCAAACGCGGATGGCTTCTGCCCAATCCTTTTTTGACCAGTTGGATATCTTCCGGTAGTTGATCCATCACAGACTGAAAATGAGAGTAGTAGATCTGAATTCTGGCCCACACGGTACGGGCGTCTGCAAAGGCATCCCAACTCGCAGAATCCTGGCGGCTGTTTGCCTGAATTCTGGTCAGTTGACTCAATTCTTCCACCTGCTCCGCTGCTTGTTGATAGGACCGATCTACCAGTGCCTGTTTCACAGAAGCCTGCAATTCCGCAATGTGGCGAGCATCTGAAGGCACAACATCTGCCCTAAGCAGAGCAGGCATGATCCCCAGCAATAGCAAAACCCAGACAGAGCGGAACATAAACAAGTGGTTAAGGCGAATGCAGTACCAACGAAGCCCTGGCGAAATTTGGTACTATAAAGAAGGACGCGAGCATTCCTCAATATTCCATCTTTTGAGCAAAAACGGAATACTACCCATTAAAAAAGGCCGCTGTATG
>JBCCCJ010000509.1:0-5082 GCA_039033615.1 Bacteroidota bacterium | reverse complement strand
TTCATCACCTGGATTCAGCGCAACGTAAAAACCCAGGAAGATGCGGCCATTGGCATCGTATTTACCTCAATGGTTGCCCTCGGGGTCATTGGGATCTCCAACCTGACTCGCAAAGAAGGCGTTCACCTGGACCTTAAAGATTTTCTCTTTGGCAATGTGCTGGGCATTTCTGATCAGGACCTCTGGATGACCTTTCTGGTGATGAGCTTCACCTTGATTTGCGTGGTGGCGTTCTACCGTTTTTTCTTCATCACTACCTTCGAATCGGTCGTCGCCAAAACCCTCGGCATCTCTACCGGGGTGATGCATTACTTCCTCATGTTACTGCTGTCTTTTGCGGTGGTGGCTTCTCTCCAATCTGTTGGAGTGATTCTGGTAGTCGCCATGCTGATCACTCCGGCAAGTACCGCTTACCTCCTCACCTATCGACTGGATCGCATGGTCCTGCTAGCAGGGATATTCGGGGTAGCTGCCGCCATCTTGGGGCTATTGGTGGCCATGGTGTTTGAAACTACGCCTGGACCAGCGATGACAGTTGTGGCCACCTTGTTCTATCTGCTGGCGGTGTTTTTCTCCCCCAAAAAAGGTCTCCTGAGCAGCTATTTGAAAAAGCGGAAACGCCAGCAAAAAATCCTGCTGGAAGACATCCTCAAACAGTCGATCCATTTACAGGAAAGCCATCAATTGAGTTCGGAAAGCCTGGCCAAGAAATTGGAAGTCTCGGGGAGAACCATTCGTCAGCGCGTCAGGCAATTGGTCAAGCAAGGCCGAATGAATGGGCAAAATGGACAACTTCAGCTCTCGCCAGAAGGCATTCGGCAGGGGTATGCCTTGATTCGGGCTCACCGCCTCTGGGAAACCTACCTCGTCAAAGAGATGGGACTTTCCGAAGATCAAATTCACGCAGACGCTGAGAAGTACGAGCACATCCTCACCGAGGATTTGTTGGATGAAGTGGCGCATAAACTGGGGCATCCGGAACAAGATCCGCATGGTTCCACCATTCCTCCAAAACATCCTCACTTGACCCGGCTTTCGATTCATCCCATTGGCGAAAAGGTAGTCATCAGCCAGGAACAACCCAATCACCTCATCCGTTCTCGCTTATGGGACCTGGGATTGGGACCAGGGATGCGGGTACAGGTTGCGGCTGATGGCGGCACCCAATTGTACAGAAACGAGGAAGAAGGTCCGATTGACCTACCTCCTGATCTGGCTCAACAAATCCTGGTGGATTGAGCTACTAAGAATCCGCCAATTGTTTGCGAATTTCCTGCAATTCGGCCCTGCGTTCATCGGAGACCACTGGATAATGCATCTTCATTTCGTGGAGTTGCTCCAAAATGACTTGGGCTACGATGAGTCGCATGTTTTTCTTGTTATCGGCGGGAATGACATACCAAGGAGCTTCCTTGGAAGCAGTGGCATTGATCGCGTCTTCGTAGGCGTTTTGGTACTCATCCCAGTACCCGCGCTCTTTCACATCTGCCTCCGAGAATTTCCAATTTTTCTCCTGGGTGTCTATCCGGGCCAAAAAGCGGTCTTTTTGCTCATCCTTAGACAAGTTTAAGAAAAATTTGACCACTTTCGTGCCATTGCGACTCAGGTATGTCTCAAAATTGCGAATGTCCTCATATCGTTGTGGCCACACTTTATCGGGATCTTCCACCAAGTCTGCTGGCAATTGCTGGTAATTGGTCAAGATTTTGGGGTGCACCTTGACAACCAACACTTCTTCGTAGTAAGAGCGGTTGAAAATGCCAATGGTTCCACGACGGGGGAGTACTTTGGTGGTGCGCCAAAGAAAGTCATGGTCTAATTCCTCATCGCTGGGCTTTTTGAAGGCATTCACAGAAACTCCATGTGGATTGATCCCCGACATCACCTTCTGAATGGTCCCATCTTTCCCAGCGGCATCCATCGCCTGAAAAATCAGCAACATTGAGTAGCGATCGTGTGCATACATCATGTTCTGAAGCTCATTGATTTCTTCCTGAAATTCTTCCAGCAGCTTCCGATACTTCTTTTTGGATTCGTACATCGGTTCAATTTGGTTGGCACATTGCTTCAAGTCGAGCTTTTCTTTGCCATCAAAACGAAAGCCTTGGGTATCAATGGTGAGGTTCATAATGGTACACGGATTTTTCCCAATATACTAAAGCAAGCACAAGACTTCTTGTCTCCGCAATCATTTTCCGCCATCTAAAGTTGAAATTCCACCAAATAATGACGTACATTGGAAAACGATCAGGACTTTTTCTGGAAAAACAATTTTTTCTATATCTCCTTCTAGATATAGTAGAATTGGCCTAGTTGTCTTAGTATTGATTTGCGCCTAACGCCTAATGAACCGTTATCCTGGAAGAGAAATCTTGCTGGTAGATGATACTGCCAGCGACGTGAATCTCGTCAAAATCATCCTTGAAGAGCTCGATTTTGCAGGCCGACTAGAAGTCGTATCTGATGGAGAAGAAGCGCTCGCCTTTCTTCATCGAAAAGGAGCCTATCAAAACCGTCGCCGCAACCAACTTCCAGACTTGATTTTGTTAGATCTTCACATGCCCCAGATGGATGGGTTTGAAGTGCTCAAGCAGTTGAAAGAGACTGCCAGGATGGTTCGCCTTCCAGTCATCATCCTTTCAGCTTTTGACAACGACGAAGAAGCAAGCAAAGCCTATAGCATGGGGGCAGGCGGGTACATCGTCAAGCCAACCAATTTTCTTCAGTTGAAAGAAAAATTGGAAGGAATCCTCGCTTTTTGGTTCCAGGAATCCATTCACTGATCACATTTCCTTTCTCTTTTTTGTCTTGAATAGCTGGAGGCGTGCGTAAGATGTCACCAGGAAAAGCATATCCCAGTAGCTGGCAGTCGCGATGCGCCTGCTTTTTTCTGGCGGGCCTCTGTTTCTACCGAGCTGCGAATCGCTCTGCGCTTCGGTTGTTTGGATGCATCAGATTTCCAGAAACAGGCAGCCCGGTAGGGATGCTCCCCTCGGTAGCAAAGGCGCTAGATGATTCTCATCAGCAGGCACATCGCGACTGCCATCTCCCACTGACTTAACCAGAGGAGTTGGGACATCTGACGTACCCCCTACCCTTGTAGCTGGCCAGCGAAATTCCTCAAAAATGTGTAGATTAGGCGCAGAAACGCGTTCCTTTTCTGTTTGCGCTATGGAAGAAATCGCTGCCAAAACTTATGGTGACACGCCCTTAGGCCCCATTGAGATCACTGCCTCTGAGGCCGGGATTCGGTCCCTCTCCTTCACCGATTATCCTACCTACGAAATCAATCCTAGCCATTCCCATCTGCTCCAGTGCATTGAGCAATTGGAAGAGTATTTCGAAGGAAAACGCACCCATTTCACGGTATTTCTGGATTTGAGTGGCACCGACTTTCAGAAGAAAGTCTGGCGACAATTGATGCAAATCCCCATCGGTCAAACGCAAAGCTATCTCGATGTAGCCAAGCGAATCGGTTCTCCTGAAGCCGTTCGGGCGGTCGGTGGTGCCTGTGGTCGGAATCAACACTGGCTGTTGGTTCCTTGCCATCGGGTCATCAGCAGCGACGGCAAACTCACTGGCTATGCTGGAGGCATCAAACGCAAGCGCTGGCTCCTCGACCATGAATGGGGAGTCCTATATGGCAAGCAAGCCAAATTATTTTAATCCTCCCATGTCTTCATCCAACAGAACCATCTGGCCCTCTCCTAGCGAAGCAGGGGCCATCGAGATCATTGATCAACGCTTTCTCCCTCACGAATGGGTCATTGCTACCCTCCGAAGCCCGGAAGATGCGGCCCGCGCCATCAAAGACATGCAAGTGCGAGGCGCTCCTCTGATCGGCGCCACCGCAGGCTATGGCATGTACCTCGCTTGTCGGCACGTCCAACAGACAGGTATGGGGCAAAGCTACCTGGAGCAGATGGCGAAACTTCTGCTAAGCTCGCGCCCCACTGCGGTGAACCTCCAATGGGCGGTGGAACGCCAACTCCTCGCGCTGAGTGCAGCAGAATCCCCCCAACAATGGGTAGCCATCAGTCGAAAAGTTGCCGACGACATCGTTGAGGAAGATGTAGAAACCTGCCGGATGATCGGGGTTCATGGCCTGCCATTGATGGAAGCAATCGCGGCCAAGAAGCAGGGACCCGTTCAGGTTTTGACCCATTGCAATGCGGGACGTACCGCCTGTGTCGAGTGGGGAACCGCGACCTCTCCCATTTATCAGGCGCATCAAGCCGGCATTCCGCTTCATGTTTGGGTAGACGAAACTCGCCCCCGCAATCAGGGAGCCAGAATCACCGCCTGGGAGTTGGCAGATGCGGGAATCCCTCATACCGTGATCGTCGATAATGCGGGTGGGCACCTCATGCAGCACGGCATGGTGGACCTTTGCCTGGTCGGAACTGATCGTACCACTCGAACCGGAGACGTCGCCAACAAAATCGGCACCTATCTCAAAGCCTTGGCGGCACATGACAACGGAGTCCCCTTCTACGTGGGATTGCCCGCTTCTACCATTGACTGGAGCATTTCTGACGGCCTAACCGAAATCCCGATCGAAACCAGAGGGGCAGCAGAGGTCACCCATATGGCTGGTTGGGACGAAGTAGCCAACGCTCGCAGAGTAGTGAGGCTCACCCCCCCAGAAAGCCCGGCCATCAACTATGGCTTTGATGTCACCCCTGCCAAATACATCACTGGCCTGATCACCGAGCGAGGAATTGCTGAGGCGAATGAATCCAGTCTGCTCCACCTATTTCCCGAATATGCCCAACCCGTCTGATTTTGAATACCTGGAAGAAGGCTACGTCAAATTCCAAAGTGAATGGATCTCTGGCCCTCCCCTCCCCCATGACCGACTCGCAGCCTTATTCGGGGTGCGTCAGCAGATGTTTCAGCAAGGCTGGATCGGTCATCATCCGGTTTTGAAAGTCGGCTATGGCAACATCAGCCAACGGGTACCGGATGGCCCTGGCATTTGCGACATCAGCGGAACTTTATGGGGAGTTAATCCACCCCCAGGATATTAGTCAGCATAATTGTTTACTCTTCCCGCTGGCTGGTTTTTGCTCCCATTGGACT
>JBCCCJ010000508.1:0-5084 GCA_039033615.1 Bacteroidota bacterium | reverse complement strand
GCGAACCAGTCAAATTTCACACCTCGCTAACAAACTTCGCCGATCTCCCATTGTATTTCTCCTTGCTATATGCGGACAAAGGCTTTCAGATCCGTTCTTTCCTTAAGAAAGGAAGCAGGTTGATCCAACCGGGAGAAACATTTGACCTGTTCGACGGCAGGGCCATTACAGCTCGATTTTCCACGCAGGGAGAGGAAATCAACCCCTCAGAATATCAAGAATCTTTCCTCCTCATCGTATCCCACCAACCGATTGATCCTACGGTATTGGAGTTGTCTGGCTTTAATCAGACTATGGTCCCAACCCGCTCCATAACAGAGTATAAGAATAGCACGGAACTCCTCTTTGACACTGCCAATCCCTTCGATCATCAGCAAGATTGGACCGTCAAACGGGTGAATGTGACCTATCGGCTAGACCGTTGACGCAAAAAGGAGGACCAACTTAGGTATGGGGAGAAAGCAGATTTGTTTTTCTTGCGAAAGACCGTATTTTCCCAACTCTATGATTGAATAGAACCTTTTTTCCCTGGTAGCCCGTATAGTGAGGTTCATCTTTTGTTAGGATCAATAGGCAAATACAGAACGATTATGGCGGAATTCGCCAAAAAAATCTTGGTAGCTGAGGATGATGAAGTCAACCTGATGATTGCTGACTATGTGCTGGGGAAAGCCGGCTTTTCAGTAGTAGCTGTGGACAATGGAGAAGCAGCCGTAGACATGGCCAGCAAAGAAAGATTTGACTTGATCTTGATGGACATCGAAATGCCCATCATGAGTGGACTGGAGGCGACCCCTCTGATTCGCCAACTCCCAACGGGTAAAGACATTCCCATCATTGCTCTTACGGCCCACTCCATGGAGGAAAAGCTGGAAGAGTTCAAGGCAGCAGGCATTGATGATTGTTTGATCAAGCCATTTGACAAAGAAAAGTTTCAGATCATCGCCAACAAATACCTGGCAGCTAGAGATAGTGTCTGAATGATCTTCCATCCTGTCTGATGTCAACTTACCAGCCCTTATCCAGCCAATCGGTTGGCAGGACTTTCCCCCAGTTGCTTCGTCAACTGCGGGCCTACCTACAACCATACCGCAGGCGGTTTGTCATTGGCACCATATTCTGTGCCTTGAGCAGCGCGATATGGCTGGCCATTCCCTGGGCCATCGGGCAAATCATCACGGAATCTGCCGCCTTTGAGGAGGGGAAGTCCTTGACTTGGGTATGGGAATACCTCGGCTGGATCGCCCTTGCCTCGATGACTTACTACGCCTTTCAGGAAATCGCTCGGTTTCTGGTGTATTTGGTCGGCAATCAGGCCAGCGTGGATCTGCAACAGGCGGCCCTGAAACACATCATTCGGCTGAATCTGGATTGGCACGAAGAGGAAAACAGCGGCAACAAACTCAAGAAGATCAATCGGGGCGGGGACAGTCTCAGGGATTTGTTTCAGCTCTACATCAATCTCATGGTAGATACGGTGGTGAGTTTGGTCGGCATCATGATCATTTTTGCCACCCTCCACTGGCAGTTGAATGCGCTGTTGATTGTGTTTTTCTTCCTTCAGTTTGTCTTGGGAGTTTATCTCACGGGGCGCGCCAAAGATCAAGCCCGTCGGGTCAATCACACCGAAGAAGAATTCGAAGGCATCAAATTCGAGGTTCTCAACAACATCCGGACGGTCAAAACCCTAGACATGGGGCTTTCTTTGTTGGGGTTGGTGCAGAACAAGACCTCCCGTTTGATCGGAGAAATTCGCAAGCGCATCATCCTCTTTCGCTCCCGCTTGGCGATTTTGGGCATCAGCCAACAACTCTTTCGCCTGCTGGTGCTGGGATTTTCTGTCTGGCAGGTGATCGAAGGGAATTTCGCAGTAGGGATGATTGCTCAGGTCTATTTTTACTTTGGTAAGGTCGAGTACACCGCCAAACAAATCTCCAACATCTACCATCAATTGGTCCTCATTCGCATCAACCTCGATGGGGTCTGCGACATTTTGGAAGAACAGCCGACCGTGGAGGAACGAGGGGAAGCTGAATTGCCTTTGGATTGGCACCTCCTCGAATTGAAGGAAGTCCGATTTGCGTATGGAGAAAAGGAAGTGCTAAAAGGGGTCTCTGGTCAGGTACAACGCGGCCAAAAAATTGGTCTGGTGGGTGCTTCGGGAGCAGGGAAAACCACCCTTTTCAAGATTTTGCAGCAACTCGTGGAACAGTACGGGGGAAAAATCCGGCTAGATGGCCTTGCCTGGGCCGACATTCGCCGAAGCAGCTTTGCCGCCCATCTAGGAGTGGTCTTACAAGAGACGGAATTGTTCAATCTTTCGATCAAGGACAACATCCAATTGGGTTTGGCTGAAACAGGCTCAGCAGACCGCCTCCAACAGGCGATCTTTCTGGCTGGCATGGAAGAGTTGATCGAACGCCTACCTGATGGCTGGGATACCCTGGTCGGAGAAAAAGGGGTCAAACTTTCTGGGGGAGAACGTCAACGGCTCGGCATTGCCAGAGCCCTATATCGGCAGCCAGCTTGGTTGTTTTTGGACGAGGCCACTTCTCAATTAGATGCCGAACTCGAAGCACGCATTCAGCATCGCTTACAAACTTCGTTGGAGAACACCACGGCCTTCCTGATCGCCCACCGCCTGAGTTCCTTGCGGGAAACGGATCAGATCTGGGTCCTGGAAGCCGGTCGCATTGTCGAACGCGGCAACTTGCAAGAGTTGCTAGATCAAAAAGGCCTGTTTTTTCGACTGTGGGAACAGCAAATGCGGGAAGAGCAACGCCCCTAGACTTCGTGCCATTCCAAACAAGCAGCAAAGAGCAGCCACGAATTTGAGAATTGACCCGAAGCGAGGGCAGCGAGAGGGAAAATTCGGGTCGTTCGTGCCATTCGTGGCGATTCAAACAAGCAGCAAAGAAGGCCTACGTAGCATCATTCATAAACTGCACCACCGATGCGGGCACTTCGCCCGCTTCATCGGTTTCTATGGCCAGACGCTGATCAAAGCGAATCACGCCCCGCCAAATGGGTAAGTCTTCGTCAGCCGCGTCATCCGAAGGAGGCCCCGTTCGGATTTTTGCGGATGCCTCTGAAATCTGGAATTTGAGCAGGGCCGTCCCTTTGAGTTCCTTGGCCGAAGGCTCTCGGACTTCTTCCCAGCGGCCTTGAATGATGTGGTCAGAAAGACATTTGAGGCCTTCGATCTTTTCTTCGGGCTCCGTGATCCATTCCCCCTTGCCAAAGACCACCACCGATTCATAATTCATGGAGTGATGAAAGGCCGACTTTGCCAACACCAGTCCATTGACGCGGGTGACAGTCAGGCAGAGGTCGATTTTCTGGCCGAGGTCCTTCATCATCCGGCTGGCCGTAGAGCCGTGCAGGTAGATCCAATCATCTTTTCGACCAAAAGAAGTCGGAATCACCACCGGATACCCATCGTGTACAAACCCAACCTGGCAGAGAAATTCCTGGTCCAGAATCCGGTAAATGGTCTCCGTATCATAATGGCCGCGCTTGGGCACACGCTTTACTTTGGTTTTCGATGTCATGGGGTTGGGGAATTGGTGAATTAGGAAAAGCGTCTGACAACGCAGTGATCTGACAGCGAAAGCGATCTGATGTCTGACTTCTCTTCTCCACGTGATCTGACAGTCAAAGCGTTCTGTCATCTGTCATCTCTTGATTGGTGGGTTTGTAAATTGGGATTCAAGAAAAATTCTGACAACGCAGTGATCTGACAGCGAAAGCGATCTGATGTCTGACTTCTCTTCTCCACCTGATCTGACAGCGAAAGCGTTCTGATGTCTGGCTTCTCTTCTCTGCCTTCTCAACTGCAAGATAGGAGATTCTAAGGAGGATTCTCTGCGAAAACGAGGCAGGAAAATCTGTGGGAAGCCAGGATATCGGGCAATTGTATGTACCTTTCGATTCAATTTGGATGCTATGAAAGCTGTCATTCCTGTAGCTGGGGTCGGCACCAAGCTTCGTCCCCACACTCACACCCAACCCAAGCCAATGATTCCGGTGGCGGGCAAACCCATTTTGGGCCACATCATTGAGAATTTGTTAGCGACAGGCATTCGGAAGCAGGTCTTCATCATTGGCTACCTCGGAGACAAAATCCGGGATTATGTAGTCTCTACCTACAAGGACCAGATTGAGGCCGAATTCGTGGTACAAGAGCCCAGGAAAGGGTTGGCGCATGCATTATGGGTGGCCAAAGAGACCATCGCTGATGCTGACGAGATCCTGGTCGTGCTGGGGGATACCATTTTTGTCGAAAGCCCCCAAGAAATGCTCCAGATGGAAGGGACTGTACTGGGGGTTCAAGAAGTAGATCGTCCGAGAGAGTTCGGGATTCTGATGGTCAACGAAGTAGGTCAGGTCAGCAAATTGGTAGAAAAACCTGATATCCCCATGAGCAATCTCGCCATGGTGGGTTTGTACAAAATCAGCAATCTTCCCCTGTTGTGGGAGGTACTGACCACCATGCTGGGCGGCGGATTGGAAGAAGGGAAAGAATACTCTCTCACCGATGCCCTCATGAACATGATTGAGGCTGGGCATGAGATCAAACCCTACTTGGTCGAAAACTGGTACGACTGTGGCAGAACGGAAACCTTGCTGCGAACCAATCAGATCCTGCTCAATCGCCTTCCCGCTCAAGCCTACCAGGAAGAACAATTCGAAGAGGTTGTCATCATTCCACCAGTTTACATTGAAAAGAATTGCATCATCAAGCATTCCATCATCGGCCCCAATGTGGCCCTGGGAGACCATGCTCATATCAGCAATTCCATCGTCAGCAATTCCATTCTAGGAGCTTTTTCCTCGCTGGATTCCATCATTTTGCGGAATTCGGTCGTTGGCAATGATACCTCCCTCAAAGGCAAGTCTCACCAAATCAACATTGGAGACAATACCGAGATTGACCTCGGACAATGATTTTATTTTTCATTTATGGCATTGATCTACCACCTCATTTCGCCCCCGGACTGGGAAGCAACCCTGAATAAATCCTCCTTGGCGCCTGCGTCTTTGGCAGAAGAAGGCTTCATCCATTTTTCGACCAAAGAACAAGT
>JBCCCJ010000507.1:0-5085 GCA_039033615.1 Bacteroidota bacterium | reverse complement strand
GAATTTTATTCCTGGCTCGGGGGGGTGCTGCCGCCGTTTCGACGCAAGGGAATCGGAAACCATCTCTCTGAGGTCATGGAAAGTCTTGCCGCAGAGGCGGGGTTTTCGCACATCTGGTTCAAGACCAGGAATCGGTATCCAGAGATGCTGCGACTAGGCATTCGTCGGGGATATCAGATCGTTAAGCTCGAACCACAGCCCAATGTGATGGACTATCGCATCTTTCTCCGAAAGAGCTTGAAAGGCTTGTAATTTCTCTATCGGTCTGACTATCAAATCTGTAGGATTTTTTTACCTGTACAGACATTTTTGCATATTGAGAGGATCTTTCCTCCAATTTTCACCTATTATCTACTTTCGCCATGTTTGAAGTGTATCAAAGCGAAAAAAACCAGGAGTACTACTTCCGCCTTAAAGCCAAAAACGGACAAGTGATCATGACCAGTCAGGGATATTCCGCTAAGAGTGGAGCCATGAATGGCGTGGAGTCTGTGAAGAAAAATGCGAGTGATGAGAGCCGTTTTGAAAAGAAAATCGCTGCCAACGGCAAGTTTTTCTTCAGCCTCAAAGCTGGCAACGGCCAGGTAATCGGCTCCAGCCAGATGTATCAAGCGGAAATCGGCCGAGACAATGGCATCGCTTCTGTACAAAAGAATGCGGATGGAGAAGTCAAGGATTTGACTGCCTAAGGTAAGGCTACAGCCATCCAATTGTATCCCCTGCTGAGTCATCGGCAGGGTTTTTTTGTGGGTTGGGAAGATAGATGTCAGACCGCGTTGCTGTCAGATCACTGCGTTGTCAGAGGCCAGACTTTCCGGTGGCAAGGAGGGCGTTGTACCCTTTCCGCACCGCCCCGTTTTCCCTCACAATGGAAAACGACCCACTTTTCGGTGAAAAGGATCTGATTGCCGGTGGCACGGGCTCCGCTCTCACGAGTTTGCAACTCGTGAGCTCCAAATATCAGCGTTTGTAACGCGCCACATCCTTTCCCAATCACCGAACGAGCCGTTCCTCGATTCTCAAATGTTGAGGTGGTCGCGGCTGAGAAAGCCCCGCTACATTCCCCAATCAACCCATCAACCCATCAACCCATCAACCCAAAACCCACCAACCAATCAACCCAACCCTCCCCCCCCTTTAACAAAATATTAACCATGTTTAGGAGGGCATTAACTCACACCGAATGGGTTTTGCCCTACCTTTGAGCCACTCTCTCATCTGGCATGCTAACTTTTGGGATCTTGCCTTCTTCCGGTAGGGACATGTCAAATGTTCGAAGGAACGAAGCAAGCTTTTGTGAACCCTGTAACCTCCACCTCTATGCGTTATTTTTTCTCTCTCCTTTTCTTGCTAGCCGCACTTAGCCTTCGCGCTCAGACTTCTGGCGTCATTCAATTTGAGCAAGTCATCAAATTGGAAATCGAATTGCCAGAAGAGTTCAAAGACATGGTCGCCAACCTGCCGAATGAACAAAAAAGTCAAAAGAAACTGGTCTTCAATGCCGAAGAAAGCCTTTATCTGGATGATACCCAGGAGACGCCGGAAGACACGGAAATTTCGGGCGGGGAAGGAGATTTTCAATTCAATATGAAATTCACCCAGCCTGACAATCGCTACTACAAATTGCTCGCTGAGAATCAGAGTGTGGAATTGAAAGAATTCTTTGGTAAGAACTTTCTGATCAAAGGAGCGCTCAAGCCCTTTCAGTGGAAACTCACGGGCGAGCAAAAGGAAATCCATGGCTTTGTCTGTCAACAGGCGATAGAAGAAAGCGATAGCCAGCGCGTGATCGTTTGGTTCAGTCCGCAGATTCCGGTCTCCAACGGTCCTGATAACCTGGGAGGCCTGCCAGGGATGATTTTGGAATCTGCTTTTGAAGAAAACGGCAAAAAGAATCGCACCCTCATCGCCACTGGCATCGAATTGCGGGACCTGGAAAAAGAGGAAATCGTGGCTCCCCAAAAGGGAAAATCTGTCTCCCAGGAAGAATTCGGGCAGATCTTGGAAGAGAAGACCAAAGAGCTAGAAATGGAAATGGGCGGCAGCAGCAGCGGCAGTGGGGGAGGAACGGTCATCAAAGTGATTCGGCGGTAACATTAGCCTTCTTCTTTTCTTTTCATTTTCCTGTTGATTGGGCTGGTTTACCAAGCCCCGATCATCCACCTACCTTCCCATTCTCATGAAACGCATTTCTCTCCTTTGGCTGGGTCTGATTTTTACCCCATTGGCCCTTGTTGCTCAAAAATGGACCCTCACGGGTACGCTCACGGATACCGCAAATGTTCCTTTGGTTGGCGCTTCAGCGGTGCTGTTGCAGGCTTCCGATTCGGTGCTCGTCAGTTTTGGATTGTCCAATCAGCAGGGCACTTTCAAGATGGGCCCGGTGAAAGCCGGGGACTACCTCCTACAGCTCTCTTATCTCGGCTACGAAAAGCAAAGCCTGCCTCTGACCTTGGGAGAAGCGGGAGGGAAAAAGGAAATGGGTACCATCCAACTGCAACCGGAGATTTTGACCACCGAGGAAGTAACCATTGAGGGAGAAGTTGCGCCCATTGTCATCAAGGGGGATACCGTCGAATACAACGCCAATGCGTTCAACACCCAACCCAATGCGGTGGTAGAAGACTTGCTTCGCCAATTGCCCGGGGTTCAGGTAGAGCGGGATGGCACCATCAAGACTCAAGGGAAAACGGTACAGAAGGTGCTGGTTGAGGGGAAAGAGTTTTTTGGAGACGATCCCAAAATGGCCACCAAAAACCTGCCTGCCGATGCCATTGATAAGGTGCAAGTGTTTGACAAAGCCTCTGAGTTGGCGGAGTTTACGGGAATTGAGGACGGGCAGGAACAAAAAACCATCAACCTCAAGCTGAAGGAGGACAAAAAGCAGGGAGTATTTGGAAACGTAACGGGCGGGTATGGGACCAAAGATCGCTATGCGTTTCGGGGCATGGTGAATCACTTCAACTCCAACCTGCAGCTTTCCGCCCTTGGTCTTGCAAACAACGTCAATGAAGCTGGTTTTTCGATGGATGAATTCATCAGTTTCATGGGAGGATTGAGGGGATTGATGACGGGCGGCGGAGGGGGAGGCATGCGGCTGAGCTTGAATACGGCTGAGGTCGGCCTGCCAATCAGCCAGGGATTGAGCGATGGCTTTACCGCCACCCAAGCGGGAGGTCTCAATATGAACTACGACTTCAGCAAAAAGAGTCGCCTGAATCTGAGCTATTTCTACAATGGCCTGCAAAATGACAGCGAGCGGGAGGTCTTTCGGGAGAGTGTACTGCCGGGAGATTCCTATCGCGTTGAAGAAA
This sequence comes from Bacteroidota bacterium, assembly GCA_039033615.1. GTDB lineage: Bacteria > Bacteroidota > Bacteroidia > J057 > J057 > JBCCCJ01. The sequence goes on along the minus strand of JBCCCJ010000507.1, from coordinate 1,771 downwards.
CCAGTGATCAGCGCAGCGTCGGGCAAAATCACAGCCTCAATTACACCTTCCGGCAGGAGCTCGATTCCAGTCAGCAGTTGATTTTGCGAGGGGGCATCCGCCTTCGGGATAGCAAATCCACCTTGGAGGGAGGCAGTGAAAGCCGCAGCTTGGAGGGCGTGGTGCAGAATCAAAACCTCCGTAGCAATGAAGGCAGCAATCAGGTGGTGGGTGGCCAGAGTCGCCTGACCTATCGCAAGCGCTTCCGCAAAAAGGGGCGGAATTTCAGCAGTCAATTCTTTCTCTCGCTTCAGAAAAATGAGCAAGATGCGGACCTGTACGCCGAAAATGGTTTCCTTCCCAATGATCCCACCAAAGGCTTTGTAGATACCCTCAATCAAACGCAGGTCCAGGCCAACGATCTCCTCGATTATGAGGTCCGTCTGAATTACACCGAACCATTGGGAAAAGGCCGCTACCTCGGCCTCAACTTCAACCACAGCAACTTTGGGGAAGAGGCAGATCGCATGGTGGAAGATCAGACACCCATTCGCCGCCGCAATGAGCAATTGAGTTACGCCTTCCGGCGGGGCTTTGTCTACAATCGGGGAGGAACCAGCATCCGAAAGGTGGGCAAAGAAGCACGTTTTTCTTCTGGCGTAGATGTCCAAGCCGCAGAACTGCAAGGAGACCTCTACTCCATCAATGACCGCATCGTTCGGAACTACTTGACGGTTTTGCCCCGGGCGCATTTCGACTATGACTTTGGCAATTCCACCAACCTCAATCTCGACTACGAAACCGCTCTCAAAGCCCCAGGCATTCAGCAGTTGCAACCCATCATCGACAATCGAGACCCGCTGAATGTCTATCAAGGCAATCCGGAGCTGGAAGCCGAATATGAGCACGCCCTCAACGCAAATTTCTTCACCTACGATCAATTCAACTTTCGGAGCTTCTTTGCCTTCGTGCGGGCAACGTACACCCGAAATCGGATTTCGCAGGCGCGCGCGGTGGACTCCCTCTTTCGTCAAGTCATTCAGCCGATCAATGTACCGGAAGCCTGGACCGGAGAAGGTTCGGTTTCCTTCAGTACCCCTTTGCGCTTCATGAGCAGCAAAATCAGGTTGGACGCTCGTCCCCGTTTCGATCGCTCCATCATTCGCATCAATGGGCAGGAAAATCAAGTAGATCGCTGGAGTGGAAGATTGAGGGGAGTCCTGGAAAATCGGAAGAAAGATAAGGTAGATATTGTGGTAGGAGCGGAGATTGACCTGAGTCAAACCCGCTTTTCCGAAGCGAGTGATTTGGATCAGCAGTTTGTGAATCAGCGCTACTACCTGGATGTTCGCTGGAATGTGACGAAGAAATGGGTGCTGAGAACCTCTTTTGACTATTTCCGCTATGCAGGCCAAAGCTTCGAAGAAGAGCAGGTGATTCCGCTGTGGAAAGCCTCGATTTCCCGCTACCTCCTCAAATTCAACCGGGGAGAACTCAAATTGTCCGCTTTCGATTTGCTCGACCAAAACCAAGGTTTCAACCGGGTAAGCCAATACAACTACCTGGAAGAAGAGCGAATTCTGTCGCTGAGTCGCTATTTTCTGCTGAGCTTCACCTACAACCTGTCCAAGATGGGTGGCAAGCAAGACAATGGCATTCAGATCAATGTCAATTAGGGGAGAGAAGTCAGAGGGCAGACCGCGCTGCTGTCAGATCACTGCATTGTCAGATGTTCGCCGCTCTCACGAGTTTGCAACTCGTGAGCCTCAAATATCAGCGTTTGTATCGCGTT
>JBCCCJ010000506.1:0-5085 GCA_039033615.1 Bacteroidota bacterium | reverse complement strand
GCCAATCGGTTAGGCTTTCTTGCCACGGCCCGCACGTCATGTCCAGCTTCCAGCGCCTGCGTCAACAAGGCGCGACCACTGCGGCCTGTCGCTCCAAGGAGGCATATCTTCATGATCGGGGGTATAACATCATTTGGGTACAACTGAACAGGGCCAATTTTTTCCCCGTCGCTTGATCCTTCACCTCGACTTGCCATACGTGCGTGGTTCGTCCCAGGTGTTCGGCTCTGGTCTCTGCAATCACGACTCCTTCTGTCAGGGTTCGGAAAAAATTACTCTTCAATTCGATGGTCGTAAAGGAAGTAGCGCCTTCTGGCAAATTGGCTACGCTTGCATAACCGGCCAAGGTATCAGCCAAACTGACCAGGCTGCCTGCGTGTAAGAAGCCGTTCGGGGCCAGGAATTCCGGTCGAATCGGCATTTCAGCGACCAGATGATCCTTTTCTACCGTAAGAACCTTGATCCCCAGAAAGCCCGGAAATTTCCCCTGACTGATTTGATTGAACCTTTCTGTAGTCATGCCGCAAAGATATCATTCCCTTTCAGCAGAGGAGGAATTAGTTCGCTTTTTCAAAAAAATTAAAAAAAATTTCGATTCACCGTGCAACTCTGGGGATGAGCTGGTCTTAGGTATGTATTCGCTTACTAATAAGCACCACACCTTCAACTAGTTCTTGTTCTTGTCGCCCAAAGATTTATGCCATTTGCAACGGGGACCACGCAAATGGCAACCGGAGAGGGAGGATCCACATGACTGTGTTTGCCTTTGTAACGCAAGGGGAGCAAACTTGCTCACTGTGGGTCCCCCTTTTTTCTTTTGAGAAGACCTCTTTTCGGTCCCCATTATACCTCTCCTTTCATCATCTCCTGATGTCGCCGCTTTCGGTGACCAGCAGGCTCTATCCAGAATTTCCCCTACCATTTGCTACCACATTTCAATTCCTCCTGTCATGCAACACCTGATCCTACTTTCACTCAGATTGTTTCTCCTGGCCCTCATCGCTGCAGCTATCGGATGTACGCCTGCGTATGAAATGCAACAAACGGCTTACAACCCTGATCAACCCCGCTGGGGAGAGCCAGAACCGCCCGCAGAACAACTGCAACAAGCGTATCGCGCACCAGCATCAGCCACTCCCCAATCCCCCCCCCCTACAACGGACGGCATTCCGCAACAAGCCACCCAACGAACTCAATCTGATTATTTCGCGCTTTTCCCCGAAACCCCCGCTTCTTCTTATACTGCATCTACTGGTTCTCCAACTGCTGCTCCAACCCGTGCTTTTTCTCTTCCCACCCAACCAACCACTCCTAGCGGTACGACCCAAACCAATGTCGTGGTGGATCGAGCGGTCCTCATGAACATGCGAAATACCATCGACGCCCTGCTAGCAGCTCAGGAAACCAACTCCGGTCAATCGCTGGCCGCACTGAATCAACCAACGGCTCGTCAACCCCGGCAGCAACCACCTGCCACTACGATTCCGCAACCTGCTCCGACTTATGCCCAGCAGGACCCCAATAAAATGATGCAACAACAGCTTCAGGAGCGAATTCAGCAAGCGCCTGCCCAACAGCCTTCTTTCCTGGACGAAGAATCTTTCTTCGAAGCTCCCGCTCCGGCGACGCCAACGTATCTGGTGCCTGTCTTCCTGGCAAGTGGCCAAACCATACAGCTAGATGAGAAATTGCTGCGAGAGTGGGAAGCAGCCATCCTGGCGAGCAAGCGCGGTGAACCTTCTTTTGTAGAATTGCCTGCTTGGTTGATGAAGGGACTAGAAATGCTCACCCATGCTCCTACCGAGGAACCTGCCCGTAGCCAAACCATCATGCCTTTGTATCGGGAACTGGAAAGTGCGGGGTACCTCCGCAATGTCAACCTGAACAATATGACTTCTCGTCAGGTAGTAGCCGTCCTTCGCTTTTTGGTGGACGATGTGAAGAGAAACCAAGGTCGTTTGAACCGCCAATAGCCTCCAACGTCATGAAGAAAATTCTCCTACTCCTGCTATGGACGGCAGGGAGCCTGGGAAGTATGTCCTTACTTGGGCAATCCCCCTCCCGCCAAGGCTTGACTCCTCCTCCCCAGACCTACCCGCCTACGACCGCTACCCAGGGCCTCGTTTCGCCAGACGACTTTGCTTTTCCTGCCACGGCAGATCCTCGGGTCCTGCGACAACAACAACGGGTGTACAAACAATGGCAAAAAGATCAGCAGAAAGCCCAGCGCGCGGCGCGCCGCCAACAGCAACAACAAAAACAGTTGGTGAAGCAACAGCAGCAGCAAACGCACAAAGCGCAAAAGGCCCAGAAAGCCAGCCAGCAGGCCCTACACCAGCAACAGCGCCAACAGAAACGGGCGCAACAAGCCCAGACACAGCAAGCCCGAAAGTTCCGGAAGCAAGGGAAACAGCAGCAACAAGCAGCTAAGCGCCAGCAACAACAGGCAGCAAAGCAACAGCAGCAAGCGCATAAGGCGAATCGCCAGCAGCAACAGCAATGGAAAGCCCAACAAGCGCAACAGCAACAGGCGGCGCGTAAGTTGAAAAAAGCGAAGCCTGCTCCTGCCTCCCTCCCGGTATATACGGCCGCTTCTCAACCTCCCCCTTTGCATCCTCTCAGCTATCGGAAGCGTTTCCAATCTTCGCACATCAAGCAATTGCTACAGATTTCGCCTCGATTTCAGTATGGCATTGGCAGCTATTGGGCGAATATGACCTATCCACAGCCCGATCTCACGGTACCTGTAGACAATGCGTTGAGCAGTTTGCAAGGTCGGTTTCCCTGGGTTCCCTGGAGTGAGTTGGACCTGGTGGAAGGAGATCCTATGCCACGGGAGCGGAAGTTCCAGACCCACGGCAAATTCTTCGGGGTCGCTGGCGTGAACTTACCAGTCATTTTTATAGAGCTAGAAGCCGGAAGTGGCCGATTTCAGCAGCCTCAGTTGAGTTTGGGAGATTTTTGGCCGATCAGTCAAGGCTTCAGTCTGCGGAATCTGGGCGAACTGATGGTTGAGCGGGTAAGCAAAGGAAAACCGTCCAACGGTGCCGCTACCTTGAGAATCGGTGTGGATCTGGAGCGTCTGTTGCCAGAACACAAGCAGCTCAAATGGCAACGCAATCGGCTCGCTTTGGGCTTGGATGCCTCGGTGTACTATTTCGGTGGGGTGGATTTGAGTTATCGCCCTGGGGTAGAATTGTTGAATCAGGATTTTGCCGAAAAAGTAGAGGCTCTCCTAGATCCGATTCCCCTGGTATCCGCGACCAAAAAAGCAGAAGCAAGCGAGGCCATCACCCAACAAATTGATCAGCACCTTCCGGCCTACTTCTGGGTACCTGCTCTGCGAGGAGTTGGCTTCATTGGCCGGACTTATCTCGACGTGGGTCGCTTTTTCCGCTTTCAAGTGGCCTTTCACTACGAAAGAGGCAGAGGGCTGAAACTGCCCAATTCTGAATGGCTGCAAGCAGGACCAGTTGTCAACCGACGTTTTCTGACCTTGAGTGTGAGTCGACAGTTGTAGTCAAAGAGAGGTCAGAGGTCTGTCTTGAGGAGAGGTCAGAGGTCAGACCACTTCGCTGTCATGCACTTGATTTTCGATTGAAAAGGAAGATTTATCAACCGAAAAATGTAAAACAGCGAATGTAAAAGTTTGTCCTGACAAGTAGGGTGCCATCATTCACTAGACGTTCCTTTTTGTAAACATATGAGACCGCCTGGCTGTCAGATCATTTGCGAGAGAGGTCAGAAGTCAGAACTCTTCGCTGTCAGATCATTGCATTGTCAGAGGGCGCAATTCGGCGCTACATCTGAACCCTGATCCCTGTCCATGTTTGCCGAATGCAATTCGGCGCTACCTCTGATCCCGGAATATTTTCCTCCCCCTACCCCCTCCAAAGGGGGACAGCCTTAGCTGTGAACCCTGATCCTTGAACCCTGATCCCTGTCCATGTTTGCTGAATGCAATTCACCGCTACCTCTGAGCCCGGAATATTTTCCTCCCCCTACCCACTCCAAAGGGGGACAGCCTTAGCTGTGACCCCTGATCTCTGATCCCTGAACCCTGATTTCTGTTCCCCTAACGCTAATCTTCTACCAATGAAACGAACGATACTTCTCAGCGCATTCCTGGCTGTTGCTCTTACCGCTTTTTCCCAGGTCAACAACCTGGAAATCCGCCTGGGTGCGGACCTATGGAAAGTAGGATATTCTGCTTCTAGCGCCCAAATCAACTGTGGCCTTTGCCCTCAAATCCTAGAAAGATCCCCAGAAACGATGTCTGTCATCAACGGATTGCAAGATTCAGTGATCACCGAACGATACTTTCGAACTGGTCCCAGCCTATCTGTGGGAGCTTCGATCGGTTGGCCGGCGCTGCGGGCAGAGTTACAAATCAGTCCTTCCATGCGTCGCTTGGGGCAGGACAGCGTATCTGCCGGACAAAGTTATGCCAACCGCAACATCAGCGGCTTCATCGGCATCAATCCCATGGCCTTCGATCGCTATGCAGGTCGATTCTATCTGGGGTACACCCGCCGCTGGTTCATGGACCTGACAGATGGAGGCATTTTTCTACAATTGAGTTATGACAATGGATTTGAAGAATATGTAGGCTCAATGAACAACATGGCTCTGATGGTTCGCTGGCAACCGACCATCTGGACTTCAGACAAGCAGCGTCTGGGCTTTGCTCTACGGGGCGGTGCCAGAACCTGGTTGCTAGGCAATTCCAAGCCGGAAGGGCCATTCGTTACCCCCAACGGAGTCGCCAAAAAGGTGAAACCCTATCCCGATTGGTTCCTCGGATTTGCCATCAAGGTGGTGCCATTTTGAGGAGAGGTCAGATGACAGACCGCGCTGCTGTCAGATCACTTCGTTATCAGATCTTTTTTGAGGAGAGGACAGACCACTTCGCTACGGTAGGCCGGAAGCGAGACTTGCCGTGGCAAAAACTTCGCTCTCGCGAGTTTACAACTCGTGAGGATCACGTTTGGAGATCTCGCCCTGCGCCGCCTTCAGCTTGTCCCCGACGGCCTCGATCTCGGCCAAAATGCTGCTCTCGTCGCTCATGCGTCACTCCCGAAAATC
>JBCCCJ010000505.1:0-5087 GCA_039033615.1 Bacteroidota bacterium | reverse complement strand
TCCTCTACGAAATTTACCTTCAGGCCAAATTAGAAGGGGTAAGCTACTATGCGCTCTTGTGTGAGGCAGTCGCTAAGCAAAGCAAGTGATTCTGATCCTTGTGAGAAAAGGAATCCTCCAAGCATTCAAATCAGTTAATGAGTACCTATTGCGACCCGCTATGGTTGCTGTGCCACCATTTGTCGCGGTAGGTCGCTCCACTTTGGAGACGAACCTCGTAGAGGTAGAGACCCTGATTCAATCGCTGCACCGGAATGGCGACTACCGGAACCCCTGCGGATAAGGTCTCGGTGCGATCAATGACAAGCTCCCCCTGAAGCGAATACATCTTGATGTCGATGTCGCTGGTTTTTTCCAGGCGCTTTTTCCAGCGAAGTACCCCATCTACACCGATGAAGAAGGGCTTCTCGGCTTGGCCAGTGGGCGTCAAAGTAGCAGGAACCGAAACATGCTGATAGCGAACCAGAATGTGGAGACTGTCTACGGTGCCCACCATGCTTGCCATGGGCCAGACGATGATGTCATGAGTGATGCCCCCGCCTTGGAAACGAGCAGCTTCCAATTCGATCCCTTCGATGGCAATCTCCATGCTTTCTCCTGCGGCCAAAGGAGGTTGAGGAAGTATTTCCCCAGCCAAAACCGTGGGTTCATCTCCATTTACGGAAACCCACAGACCGACAGGATGAAACAAGGCATGTTCGGCATCCTCATTGGTGAGGGAGGCCGTCAGATCAAGTTGCAATCCAGGATGCAACACCGTAGGAAAGTCCGAAATATCAACAGACAAATGGTCGCTGACCAATTCGTCCGTATGCTTAAAGGTGACGGTCAGGGCGGCTGAATCTCCCTGGGATAGCCCAACTCGCATGGGCCAAACAATGATGTCGTGGGTGATTCCCCCGCCTTGAAAGCGAAACGGCTCAAATTGGTAGGAATTCAGCTGAACCAGGATGCTATCACCAGGAGCCACCGGGAAGGCAGGAACCAAATTAGAAACCAGCGCTTGGGGATCATCTCCATCCACCGACATGACAACGGCGACGGAGTTCTCCCAGACATTGATGGGGTCTTCATTGACCACAAAGAAGGAAAAATCATAGCTAGCCGTATCCACAATATTTTGTGGAAAGCTCCCCAGCCGATGAATAGCCAAATGGGAACTTGGATCTGCCAATAAGGGGGAGGTAGCGGCGAAACACACCACTAGCAAAAACGTGCGAAAAATATACTGCGAAAGCCAGGGACGCATGATTCTACCGATTCAATAATACGTGAAAGATACGAAGATTCGCCTGATATTGCAATTGTCCTATTTTCCTGCCAATTTCCGGTTTTGTCTCTATTCCCCCCGATATTTTTCAATTTTTCTGACTTATGCACCAAGCGTTTATCGACCACTTACAACAAGAACTTCAGGACATTGAATCTGCAGGTCTGTTCAAGAAAGAGCGGATCATCACCAGCCCTCAAGGGGCTGAAATACAGGTTTCTACCGGACAGTCTGTGCTGAATTTTTGTGCGAATAACTACCTCGGTCTCTCTTCTCATCCCAAAGTCATCGAAGCTGGTAAGGCGGTCATTGATGAGCGCGGTTTTGGCCTGTCTTCGGTTCGATTCATCTGTGGAACGCAGGACATCCACAAAGAGCTGGAAGCCAAAATTTCTCAATTTCTTCATACAGAGGACACCATTCTTTATGCTGCCGCATTTGATGCGAATGGCGGGGTCTTCGAGCCCTTGCTGGGACCCGAGGACGCCATCATCTCAGATGCCCTCAACCATGCCTCTATCATTGATGGCGTGCGTTTGTGCAAAGCGAAGCGGTTCCGTTACCTGCACAATGATATGGCGGACCTGGAAGCCAAATTGAAGGAAAGCCAGGATTGTCGCACCCGTATCATCGTAACCGACGGGGTGTTTTCTATGGATGGAACCATTGCGCAATTGGACAAGATTTGCGATTTGGCCGACCAATACAACGCCCTGGTGATGGTAGATGAATGCCATGCGACCGGCTTTGTCGGAAAGACCGGACGGGGAACCATCGAACATTGTGGGGTCTTGGGTCGCGTGGACATCATCACCGGTACGCTGGGAAAAGCCCTCGGTGGGGCTTCTGGTGGCTTCACTGCCGCACGAAAGGAAATCGTGGAGATGCTCCGGCAGCGTTCTCGACCGTATTTGTTCTCCAATACTTTGGCACCGTCCATCGTGGGGGCGTCCATCGCCGTGCTGGATTTGTTGAGCGAGACCACGGAGTTGAGAGATCGGCTCGAAGAACATACCGACTACTTTCGGGCAAAGATGACGGAAGCAGGCTTCGATCTCAAGGCTGGTACCCACCCCATCGTTCCGATCATGTTGTACGATGCGGTCCTGGCTCAACAATTCGCTGATGGCTTGCTGGAAAAAGGGATTTACGTGATTGGGTTCTTCTATCCGGTCGTTCCCAAAGGACAAGCCCGAATCCGGGTGCAACTATCTGCCGCCCACAGCCGCGCTGACCTGGATCGCGCGATCTCTGCATTCATTGAAATTGGTCAAGAACTCAAGGTGATATGAACATTCTCCGAACCCCCGAAGAACGATTTGCCAATCTCCCGGACTACCCCTTTGAACCGAATTATGTAGATCTGGGAGAGGTGCGCATGCATTATGTGGACGAAGGAGCCGGGGACGAATGCGTCCTCATGCTTCACGGAGAGCCTTCCTGGTCTTTTTTATATCGGAAAATGATCCCCATCGTGGCGAATGCCGGCTACCGGGTGATTGTTCCAGATTTGATCGGCTTTGGCAAATCAGACAAGCCAACCGAGCAATCGGACTACACGTATCAGCGGCATGTCGATTGGGTATTGGGCCTGATTGAGCAACTGGATTTGCAGCGCATCACCCTGGTCTGTCAGGATTGGGGAGGCTTGATCGGCCTGCGTCTGGCCGCAGAACACTCGGAGCGCTTTGTCCGGATTTCGGCTTCGAATACCTTCCTGCCTACGGGGGATTTCCCGATGCCAGAGGCCTTTTTGCAATGGCAAACCTTCGCCAGTACCAGCCCCAAATTTGACATTGGACGCGTCATCAAGAATGGAACAGCTCAGCCGATGACCCCAGAAGTACAAGCGGCCTACGATGCTCCTTTTCCAGATGATCGCTACATGGCGGGCGCAAGAATCTTTCCGGCCTTGGTCCCAACCAAACCAGACCATCCCGCCAGCGAAGCCAATCGGGCTGCTTGGAAGACGTTGCAACAATGGACCAAGCCAGTCCAAACGGCCTTCTCCGATCAAGATCCCATCACCAAAGGCGCGCACCTGCTCCTACAGAAAATGATTCCCGGAGCCAAAGACCAAGCCCACTTCATCATAGAAGGCGGCGGGCATTTTGTTCAGGAAGACAAAGGGGAAATCTGGGCAGAAGCCTTGGTCAACTTCATGAAACCTGCTTGATGCCTTTCCAGAATCAATGGCTGGAAACTGCCTTGCAATGCTGCACCCAGGCCGAGATAGAGGCCTGGGTGCATCGCTTTTTGTTGGGCGAAGGCAACAATCAAGCCCTCTCAGATGGGCTACAACTGATTCCCCGCTTCTGGACTGGTCCGGTACAAATGTCGCTAGGCCTCATGACCCGCTGTTGTGGTCCAGAGCAGGAGATGCCTTTTCAGCTTCCCGCAGAAGATTGGGAGCAGAATATGGAAGAAAAAGCCGCCAGTTGGCGGGCGGGTTGGCGACCGCCGCCCTTCATTCTGTCAGTCGATGGGACCCAATTCATTGTCGCAGATGGCAACCATCGCCATGAGATGTTGCGTAGGGTAGGGGAGAAGCAGCATTGGGCCTTCATTTGGAATGATAGCGAAACCCTTTGGCAACAAACCCGAACTCGCTTACGCAATCTGGACCTACTCCCTCGCGGCTGAAGCCTCTTAACTGATCCTGCATATGACTTGGATGTATCGTCCCTTTTGCTTTTTCCTCCTCTTTGCCAGCTTGACCCTCCCCGGATTGGGACAGAGCGATTCCACGCAGAAAGAACCAGGTTTCCTCCGCCGGACTTTTGACCGCATTTCGGGGGATTCGCTTCCCCCAGGGAAAACCCGCTACCTGGTCTATCCAACCATTGGGTATGCCCCGGAAACCAGCTTTGAATTGGGCTTGTCTTTGGTGAGCTTTTTTTATGCCAAAGAAGATTACAAAAAGAACCGCTTGAGCGAGGTGCAATTATGGACCTTCCTTACCTTGGAGCGGCAATATGGGATCTGGATTGAGCAAGCCATTTATGGAAATGAGGACAAATGGTTTTTCCTGGGCCGGATTCGACAGCAGCGCTTCCCGTTGCTTTATTATGGGATCGGCCCGGAAACCTCGGGTGAAGAACCCTTTTTGGTAGATGCCAACTATACCCTGATCCGGCAACGGGTGCTGAGAAAGGTCGCACCCAACCTCTTTTTTGGGGTGGAAGGTGATTTCCAACGCTTGTACAAAGCGGAATTCGAGCCTGCCTTGACGCCCCTCCCCTTGGGGGGAGATGGCACCCTGAATTTGGGCTTGGGCCTGGGATTGGTGTATGACAGCCGCCACAATGTCTTGAACGAACGAGATGCGACCTTTGCAGAGTTGGCGTTTTTGAGCTACCAGCCTGGATGGGGCAGCGAATATTCCTTCAGTGCCTGGTATATGGACGCTCGCTATTTCCGCCCGATGACGCTGGATAAAAAGCAAGTCCTTGCGGCTCAGTTTTTTGGGACGGTGACCAATGGAGAAGTTCCTTTCAACCAGTTGGCATTGTTGGGAGGGGAACAGATGATGCGTGGCTATTACAGCGGTCGGTATCGGGACAAGACCTATATGTCCGCTCAAGTGGAATACCGCTTCTTGCCGTTTCCTTTCAGCAAACGCTTTGGGGGAGCCGCCTTCTTGTCTGTAGGGGGAGTCGCCCCAAGCGTATCAGACCTTCGCCTGAATCAATTTCAACCAGCCGGAGGCATTGGCCTTCGCTATTTGGTCTTCCCGCAAAAGGACATTTTCATGCGGCTAGACGTGGGCTTCACCCGCGAAGGGCCTGGCTTTTACTTTTTTACGGGAGAGTCGTTT
>JBCCCJ010000504.1:0-5111 GCA_039033615.1 Bacteroidota bacterium | reverse complement strand
GATTTGCTGATCAAGTAGCGACAGGATGTGCCTGGGGCCGTATGCTGGAAAGGAAAACAAGCTCAAATTACGTTCCTGAACGAAGCCATCCGGCTGTATGGCGAGCTTTTGGGCTTCTATCTTTTGGAAAATGGCCGGATGATCGGCTCTGATTACTTTACCAGCTTTCTTGTGTACGATTTTCAAACGTTTGGCGACCTTCGCCTGGAGGGCTTTTACCGAAATGGCGAGGGTTTGGGAGATGTCTGTCTCCACGAGTTGGTGTAGGGCTTCGAAGGCGTGCTGCACTTGCTCAACCTGATCTAGCAAGGGACCATCATCCCAGAGGTTGGGAAGGTATTGGCGATACAAATCTGCCAACGGTTGCGTTATATCTGCCAATTCAAAGCCCAATGCCTGCCAGTCCTTGGCTTGGCTCTCGGTGAACAAGGTCGCAGAGAAGCGGGGTAACACCAACGGGAAATTCACCTTTGCTGCTTCGAATACCCCTTTCAGTTGCATCCAATACGACAGTTCTCCCCACCCGCCGACGTAGGCCAGATTCGGCAAAATGAGTTCCTGATACAGCGGACGAAGGCTGACATTGGGGCTGAAGCGTTCTGGATGATCTGCTACCAGCTTGTCCATTTCTGCCACGGTGAATGACAGCTCGCGGTCCATCACTTCAAAGCCTGCTCCTGTTTCTGAGGGAATGATCCGATTACGGCCCTGTTCATCCAGGTAGAATAGGTTGATTTCCCGGGGCGTGATCTGAGCAGGATAGCCTGCCTCCTCCAATTGCGCCGACTGCGCTGCTATGGCTTCCTGGGAGAAATGATCGGACAATTCCCGGCGAATGATTTCCTGAAATTGTGCTTTCAGGGTAGGATGATCCGCATCGAGTAGGACCAATCCATATTCATCAAACAGGGCCATACACAGCGAACGGAAAGCGGCTTTCCAACTCATCCCTGGCTGATAATGGGCCGACCAGGCTTCTTCAGGCCAACTATTCTGAATGGAATCTTCCAATACATGATTGCCCACCTGACTGACAAAGGTCCCAGGGTAGCTGCGTTTCTCTGAATAAGAAGGAAAATAGTGATTCACCTCCTCGAAATCGTGGTCTTCGGTATGAATCCAAAATACCGGCACGAAGTTGTGATCAGGATGATTTTGCCGCAGATGCTCCGCCAATTTGATGACGTGCATCACTTTGTAAGCGGTGAACAACGGACCAGCATATAGGACCAATTGATGGCCTGTGGTGATGGTGAAGGTCTTTTCGTCCCCAAGCGAATGGATCAGGGCCTCGGTCTTGCTGGAGGCCGCAATGCCTGCCTCGGCATATTGTTCCCGGATGACTTGTTGGAGCAGTTGTCGATTGGTGTGGTCCTGAGCTTTATCAGCGAGAATGCGGGAAAAATCTGGCTGAACGGGGGAGTATTGGTAGAAGGCTTGGAGTTCAGGTGCCTGTTGTAGATAGTCTACGCGGATGCTGCGGGTATGGGAATGGCTCAAGGCGCGAGGATGAGGGAGTGAAACGGAGAAAGGCGCTACAAAACTGCAAAAAAACCAACAATCAGGCTGCTTTGTTTTTTTTCAGTCGGAAAAGCAACTGATCCAGGCCATACAAGCCCAGAAAAGCCAAGGCATAAATAGCTCCCATCAGGCCGGGTTTCCAAATCAATAAACCGCCCAAAATCCCCAAAATGGTGCCCAAATATTGAATGTACAGCAGTTGCTCATTGGTGGCTTCCCACACCATACGCTCCAATTTGGCTTCATCAAAGTGCTCCATTTGTTTGGCCAGCAGATTGGTAATGTCAATCCGATTGAGCAAATCCACGAAGACTTCCATGATTTTGTCCTCGGTGATCGTCTTATTCAGGCGAATGTAGGCAGCCAGCGTATTGAGCTGCCCTTCCATTTTGTCCATCACCTCTTTGGCGATTTTGGGGAGATCCTGCACAATCTTGTCGATCGCTGCTTCATAGTCATCCCGAGAATAGCGCTTATAGGTTTGGAGAAGGAATTTTTTCATGCCCCCATCTAGGTTTTGTTCCAGACGGAGGTCGATCATCTCGCGAATATCTTTGCGCACATCTTCCCGGTCGGAAAAGTCCACGATGCTCTGGAAGATCGCTTCTTTCAATTCCTGGCGAAGGTCGTTGTCTTGCAAAATCCCGATGCTGCCGTCCATCACCAGGTCGTTGAGACGTTTCACCAAGCCGGTATCTTCTACTCGCTTCCGAATCAATTCCTGGCTGAGGATGTGTTTGTGCATGCCTTGGGCCAATGAATAGATGATGCGGTCTTTTTGGGAAGGGACCAAGCCTTGCCCCCAGATCGGGCGACGATCTACCGGGCGAAATAGCATCCGAATGGCGAGGAAATTGGTACCAAACCCAATCAACCCGCTTATGCAGACGATGTTGGCCGCACGTAGGGTGGGTTCATATTGTAGGTAGAATTCTGAGAGATTCTGTAGGAAACCCGGGTTGGTCCCAGAGGCAAAATCATGATTGAGCATCAGCAGAAAAGTGGAACCGAAGCCCAAACCACAAACCCAGGGGCTGATTTTCAATAAGAACATGACCACCTGCATACTAGGTGGCAACTGGAAATTGTTGAATTTGAGATCCTCGCGTACTTCGCCTTGGCCACCTAAAATGGAGTCAATCGGGAAATACTTCTGGAGGTATGTTTTTGCCTGTTCTATCAATGGATTACGGTTTGTTCACCAACACATAACGCCCTTCCTCTTGCTTGAACAAAAAAGATAAGGACCATTTGGCATACGTCCAACGGAGATAAGGGGTGCCATTTCGCTCCAATTCCTTTTCTCGTGGCTCCCCAAATTGAATGAAGATCTTGCCTCTAGCAGACTGCCAACCCTCGCCTTCGCCTTCTGAAAAGCGTTGATTGGCCTCGAATATTCGCTGATAATAGGCTTCCTGATGCATGTCTGTCTGCTCGGGATACAAGCGTTTCCAAGCCGCTTCGAATTCTTCCCTCTGTACATCTTCCGGTTCCTTCATCAACAAATCTTCTACAACGGGACCAGGCAAAATATATTCCATCATGCGGATGGAAAGGGGAAGGTCTTCCTGAATTCGCAGCTGGATATCTCCTCCAATGGTGAACCAGCTTTTTTCTTCCCCCACCAGATACCCTTCCTCATAGACGAGCAAGTGAATCATATATTCTCCCGCCTCCAACTCTTCCAAATTCAGGGCCCCGCCCATGAATACTTTGCCAGTGGAATCCTGCTCAACCTGGCGTTCATTTTGGTACAAAGAGAGGTAGGCCTGGGTAGAAGTTTGAGTTTGCTGCGGATTTTCCTGATATAAAATGGACTGCACCCTCAAATTGGTCGCCGCTCTGGGATACATTTCCAGGAAGAAATACAAATCTTTCTGAGCGGAAGGAAGGTTGCGAATCAACAAAGGAGACAAGAAGGCGATCTCCCGGTCGTTCTCCAGAGAGAGGAAAATATCTGACAGAAGCAGATTTTGACCAGAATTGAGGTAATACGGCTGCTCCAGACTGAGAAACTGATACCGTTGGAGCGCCAAATCCTTGATTTCCACGTCAAAGTGATACCCGCCCGGTTCCAATTGAAATTGTTGCTGAAGTACCGCACTCTGATTCGTAGACCAACGAAGTTCTTTGGTCAGGAGCTGACGACTTCGGTCTTCTGGCCAGATGTGAATCTGAATGTAGAACTGTTTGTCGCTCTCGCTCAAGGCCTCATACCGCAGAAATACCTGGGTATTGTTCCCATCTACCCATTGATTGCTCACGCCCATCTGCCACTGCCCCCATACCTGAGAGCCTCCAAATAGGAGGGACAGCGCGAGCAACGACAAGCGGAGGAGAACCATTCTGAGCATACCTTAGGATTGATGGACTGGGCGACCCATGAGGTCATATTCCATAGCGTCAGTAATGAGGACCGAAGCAAATTGACCGATGGGCAGGGCTTGTTCGGACTGAATGAGCACTTCATTGTCCACTTCTGGGGAATCGTACTCGGTCCGCCCTATAAAGTAATTGCCTTCTTGCCGATCGATCAGTACGGGCAGCTCTTTGCCAATCAAACTGCGGTTAAACTCGAAGGAAATGTCCTGCTGAACCTCCATGACTTCATCATGTCGGGTTTGCTTCACGTCTTCTGGAATGAGGTCTTCCATTTTGTCGCCAGCGTGGGTATTTTCTTCATGCGAGTACATGAATACCCCGAGTCGTTCAAAGCGGGCCTGCTCGATGAATGCAAGCAATTCTTGCTGGTCTTTGTCGGTTTCTCCGGGATGACCCACCAGCAAGGTGGTCCGAATGGCGATGCCCGGTACTTCTTGCCGGATGCGGTGAATCAACTCCTCTGTCCGCTTGCGATTGATGCCCCTGCGCATGGCCTTGAGGACCCCATCTGAAACGTGCTGGAGGGGCATGTCGAGGTAATTGCAGATGTTGGGCCGCTCCCGGATGGTGGGGAGAACTTCAACTGGAAAACCCGAAGGATAGGCGTAATGCAGCCGAATCCAGCGCAAACCTTCTACATCAGAAAGGGCTTTGAGGAGATCATTCAGGCGTCGCTTTCCGTATAGGTCGATGCCATAATACGTCAAATCCTGAGCGATCAGCATGATTTCGTGGACCCCTCTAGCCACCAAAAAGCGGGCTTCGTTCACCAATTGCTCAATGGTCCGAGAGCGGTGTTTGCCCCGCATCAGGGGAATGGCGCAAAAACTACAAGGTCGATTGCAGCCTTCTGCGATCTTCAGATAGGCATAATGGCTATCGGTGGTGATTTGGCGTTCGCCAACCAGTTCTTTTTGATAATCTGCTCCCAGATGCTCGACCAGTTCAGAGAGGTCTTGCGTCCCAAACCAGGCATCTACCTCCGGGATTTCTGCCCGCAAATCATCTTTGTAGCGTTCCGATAGGCATCCGGTGACGACCAGTTTGTCCAATAATCCCTGCTCCTTTCGTCCCGCGTACTCCAGGATGGTATTCACGGATTCTTCTTTGGCCCGGTCGATGAAGCCGCAGGTGTTGATGACCACAATGTCTGCGTCATTGCCCGGTGCCTCATGCACGACCTCTTTCCCATTCCCCCTCAACTGGGT
>JBCCCJ010000503.1:0-5116 GCA_039033615.1 Bacteroidota bacterium | reverse complement strand
CTCCGCTTCACGGAGTCTTTGGACTTGCTGCGGATGGTGGTGAACTGGAGGCTTGTATTGAGCTTGCCGAAATAACGGGGTGGGGGGATGAATCAAGGGGCAGGGAGCAGGGTTTCCCGATTCTCGGGATTTCACTTCGTTCAACAAGGTTCAATTTCGCAGCAAGGGCCCCTTTCAAGGCCGACTCATGGTAAGATGAAGCCTTCTTTCAAAATCTGTCCGCCTTGATTTTGGGTTTCGACATTCCCTCGGATATGACAAAGCGAAAAGAAAGCCACGAACTTATGGTGAGCTTGCCGAACCATCTAGATGAGTACGAAAAATAGAACTGTGATTCCCAATTCGTACCATTCGCCAAAGAAAGAAACTAAGCTCATGGCGCAGCGAATTTCCACGAATAAGGACTGGCGAAAAGGCAATTCGGATACTTCGACCTTGATCGGCACAAGTTCGTGGCTAACAATCGAACTTTCGCAAGCATCTAACAATCAGACTTCTATAAAAAGTTGTGATAAGCAGTTCCTCCCCCACCAAACTCCCCAGCCTGAATTTGCCAATGTTGCGGCATTTTCCCTAACTTTGGGTCTTCATTTCTCTCAATCTCACACCTTGGATGGTTGTCTCCTCACCCCTGCCCCTCCTTCTCCTCCTCTTCTTTTTTTCTCCTTCGGTTTGGGGACAAGCCCAGGATACGACGGCCTCCCTCCCTTGGCAGCCTTCTCTGTTTGAGGATTTTCAACCTGCGGATACGTTCCTCACCCTCATCGAGGAAAGTCGGGTGTGGGAAACCGAAGAGAAAAAGGCTTTTTGGACGGCGGGATATGAAACGGGAATGGAGTGGCAAAATGATACCCTCATCCATCATTTCGCCAAGAATCTGGGCAGCATGTACCTGCAGATGGACTCCATTAGCAAGTCTTTGCAATACTTGAATCAAGCGCTGGAACATAGCTATGATCTCAAAGCCCAATCCGTGAGCTACAACCTCATCGGTGCGCTCCACATGAAGGGAAGGGATTATCCCGCGGCGCTGGACTTTTATTACCAATCGCTGGAGGCGGCCAAACAACTGCAAGATGGTACCGAAGTATATGCCATTGGCAACATCAGCACCCTCTACGGGGAGATGAACAATTACCAAAAGGCCATCGAATATTTGCAGCGGTCCGTTGGGTATGCGGATCAATTGACAGGGGCGGAAAAGCATTACAGCCTGGCCTATGATTACGCTTTCATGGCCAGCTATTACCAAGACTGGTTGAAACCAGATTCTGCGGTCAAATATCTGGATCTTGCTTTGGGGCAGGTTGCGGAGCTGGAAACCTTGCAAGAAACCAAGTTTGACAATGCATGCTTCATTGGTTATGCCACCGCTACCGAGTTGTATTTGAAGCAGGAAAACGCAGACAAAGCGGAGTATTTCCTCCAGCAAACCCGCAAGTTTGCCAAGACTTTTTATGTTTCTTCCATCATTCAGTTTGAGATTCGACTGGCCTTGTTGAAAAAAGAATATTCCGTGATCCCCCAACTCCTGGCCAAAGAGAAGTTGTTGCAGCATCGGGAAGACCTATTAAAGTCGTGGGAGATTTCCGCTCAATACTACCAAGCAACTGGGGATTTTGAAGCCTTGGCTCAAGTCCAGAAAAAAATCCTGGCGGAGACGGAGCGAAGATTTGAAAAAGAGCAGGTACAATTCAGCGTGTTTGCCAATGGGAAGTATGAGACTTTGAAGAAGAATGAGGAGATCAAGGCCCTCCAACTGAATCAGGAGATCCAGGCACTGACCATCCAAAAGCAGCAGACGGGCATGCTCCTCATTGCGTTGTTGGTGGTGCTACTTGCAATTGTGGCTATATTCCTCTGGCAACGCTTCCGAAATCGCAAGCAACTCAGCATTCTGCTTCAGCAGGAAGTAGAAGCCAAGACCCGCGATCTGGTGAAAGTAAACCAGGAACTCCGTACCCTGAGCCACATTGCCTCTCACGACATCAAGGAGCCCATTCGCAACATCGGTAGTTATCTGGGGCTGGTCAAGCGCAGGTTGCCCCCTGCCGTAACCGCCGATCCCGAGGTGGCAGATTTCTTTGCCAATACCAAACAGAGCATCGCGCAATTGTACACCCTGGTAGAAGATTCTGCAAAATACCTATCTCTATCCGCAAAAGAGGAGCTAGAGCGATCTACCGTGGATGTCAATGAACTGGCAGACCAACTGTTATTTTCCTTGCAGACGTATATGAGGGAAAGAAATGGAGTCGTCCACCTAGCCCCTTTTCCAAAAATTCACAGCAACCGCAATATGTTGTGGATTATTTTCAAAAATCTGCTGGAAAATGGCCTCAAATTCAACGAAGCAGAGCAGCCCACGGTGGAAGTCCGGTATCAACAGACCGCTGAGTCTCACGTGTTTTCTTTTGTTGACAATGGCATTGGCATAGCTGCTCCCTATCACGCCAAAATCATGGAGCCCTATCAGCGCCTCCACCAGCGAGGAGAATTCAAAGGCTCGGGCATTGGCTTGTCCATCGTCCAATTGTTGGTCCAAAAACTCGGGGGAATGCTTTCCATTCAGAGTCAACTAGGCCAGGGAACCACCATTCGGATCTCTTTCCCCATTCATCTGTAGGAAGAAACAATTGAGCCCTCTGCTTGCTGGAGCGCTCCCCCCAAACTTTCCGGCTTATTTTTCAACCTATTGGTGCCGACTCCGTTTCAATGTGTAAACATTGAATTTTTACATGAAACTATTTGAAGCCTACGAATTGGCCGGACTTCCCCTCCAAAATCGGGTGGTCATGGCACCGATGACTCGTTCCCGAGCCATCAACAACATTCCCAATGATCTCATGGCCACCTACTACCGCCAGCGGTCAGGCATTGGATTGTTGATCACCGAAGGCACCGCCCCCTCCCCCAACGGGCTGGGGTATGCCCGAATTCCCGGCGTATATTCTGACGAGCAGGTAGCTGGCTGGAAATTGGTAACCGACGCGGTACATGGGGCTGGCAGCAAGATCTTTCTTCAGATTATGCACACTGGACGCGTAGGCCACTCGCTCAACCTTCCAGAAGGCGGAGAGATCATCGCGCCCACGTCCCAAGCTGCTCCGGGCGAAATGTACACCGATCAGGAAGGCTCTCAAGCTTATCCTTCGCCCCGCCTCATGAATGAGGAGGACATAAGCAAGACCATTGCGGAGTATGTACATGCTGCCCAAAACGCGATCAAAGCAGGTTTTGACGGCGTGGAATTACACGGTGCCAATGGATATCTGATTGAGCAATTCCTCAACAAGGAAGTCAACGAGTTGGACAATGCCTACGGCGGTTCCAACAAAAACCGCAATCGCTTCGCCATCGAGGTCGCGAAAGCTGTTTCCGAAGCCATCGAGGCTGACAAAACTGCCATTCGATTGTCTCCTTTCGGGGTGTTCAATGGAACGGGCATCTACCCGGAGGTAGAAGAGCAATTCGTTGCTTTGGCAGGGGAGCTGTCTGCGTTGAACCTGGCCTATGTTCACTTGGTAGATCACTCCGCCATGGGCGCTCCGGAGGTACCAGCTTCGGTCAAAGAGCGCATCCGGAAAGCCTTTAACGGCACCTTGATCCTTTCTGGTGGCTATGACGGGGCTCGGGCCAATGCCGATCTGGAAGCTGGGAAAGGGGATTTGGTGGCCTTTGGTCGGCCTGCCTTGGCCAATCCTGACCTGGTGGCAAGAATCAAAGGCGGTGCAGAACTGAATCAGCCCAATTTCGACACCTTCTACACTGCGGGCGAAGAAGGATATACCGACTATCCTACTTTGTAGGCGGGGAATCCTCTTTCAGCTCAGCTGAATCTGCACGAATCAACGGCCAGAGATCCTGATCTCCCATTCGTTGGTTCGTGCTTATTTTCCCCCCCCAACCGAAAGCGGTACATTCCCCTCACTCTTCAGGATAGCGAGAAGGACTCACGCAAAACTGCTTTTTGAACGCGCGGGAAAAATTAGTGGGATCGGAGAAGCCAATGTCATAGGCGATTTCTGCCACATTCCCAGCTTGCTGTTCCAATAGCTCGGCAGCTCGTTGCAGGCGCATGGAACGAATCAATTTCCCGGCAGATTGACCGATAAGGGCATTCAGCTTCCGGTTGAGGTGGGTAACGCTCATGTTGGCGACTGCCGCCAAGGTCTCCACGCCAAAGGTTGCTTCGCCCATATTCGCCTCAACGGTATCGGTGACCAAAGTCAAAAATTGTTGGTCGAGGGGTATCGCACTGACTTCTGCGGGTCGAATCACCAGGGCTTCACTGAAGCGCTGGCGAAGTTTTCGGCGCTGATCGATGAGGTGAAAGACCCGAATTTCCAGTTCTTTTACCTGGAATGGCTTGGTGAGATAGGCGTCGATGCCCGTTTGAAGACCTTCCAGGCGATGTTCTTCCTCTGCCCGGGCGGTCAGCAGAATCAGGGGGGTATGGCTCACCTTTGCGTTCGACCGAATCGCTTCTGCCAATTCCAGGCCATTCATCTTGGGCATCATCACATCTGAAATGATGAGGTCTGGCTGCAATTGGATGGCGGCTTCCAAGCCAGATTTTCCATCTACAGATTCGGAAACTTGATAGCCCAATCCCTCCAAAGATTCCTTCAGAAAGTTTCGGACATCCGGATGATCTTCCACAATCAGAATGTGGCCCTCCTGTTTTCGGGCATGGCTCCCAATAGGCTTCGTAGAAGTAAGCGGAGTTCCAACAGATGCCATCATCCATGGGTCCAGTTGTGGCAGATAATCTGTCTGGGGATTCCGGTCTTTCTGATGGCCAGAGGGTTCCTGCATACCTGCTTGCCTGGGGATTCGCAAACGGAAGCTGGTCCCCTGCCCGACTTCACTTTGCACTTCGATGCTGCCCCCATGGAGGCTCACCAATTCTTTCACCAAGGCCAGTCCGATTCCCGTTCCTGGCTGAGCCAATGCGGTCTCGCCTTTCACCTGATAAAAGCGATCAAATATGTAGGGCAATTGCTCGGCAGGAATGCCCTTCCCGGTATCGGCCAGTTGAATGAGAATTTGCTCTCCTTCCATGCTCAATTCAAGGGACACCTGGCTAGCTGCAGGAGAAAATTTGATCGCGTTG
>JBCCCJ010000502.1:0-5116 GCA_039033615.1 Bacteroidota bacterium | reverse complement strand
GGGTACACCTTCTGGGAACGGAGAGTTACAAACTCTGAAACTTGGGCCTCACGCGTTACAAACGCGTGAGAGCGGAGGGGGTACACCTTCTGGGAACGGAGAGTTACAAACGCTGAAACTTGGGCCTCACGCGGTACAAACGCGTGAGAGCGGAGGGGGTTACACCTTCTTGTACCGGAGAGTTACAAACTCTGAAACTTGGGCCTCACGCGTTACAAACGCGTGAGAGCGGAGAGCAGACAAGACAGATGAAAACGGCCCCCTCGATGGTATCAAGGAGGCCGTTGCTTGCTTGGATCTTTTCTTATTTCTTGACCACCATCTGGGTCACTACTTGGCTTCCTTGCTGGAGTTTCACGATGTATTGGCCATCGGGTAGATCTTCCATGTTCCATTCGTATTGAGAGATCATTGAGGGAATGGATTCACTTTTCACGATCTGGCCTGCGACGTTGAGCAGTTGTAGATTCACTGATTCCTCCCCTTGTAACAGGGTCCAACTGACGGTAAGTGGTCCGGCAGTTGGGTTGGGATATACCTGGAGATCTAGTCGGTTGTTGCCTGTCAACGCGAGTTCTTCTACTTCACTGAAAGAGAATTGACCATTCATATCTACCTGTCTCAGGCGATAATAGACCTTCTCTACAGGCAGACTCCCCACACCGATGTCCCGGAAATCATAATCGGTGGTGCTGTCGGTATTCCCAGCCGATTTGACTTGCCCTTGCGATTCGAACATTTGCCCATCTATGGAACGTTGAACCTCAAAATAATCCGAATTCTCTTCCCGAGCGGTGGCCCAAGTCAATTCCGCATCTGCCCCTTTGAGCTTGGCATCGAAGCCGAGCCATTCGACTGGGAAACTCGAGCTACTTCCATCTCGCCAATCCCGATCCCCGCCACTTCCCACATCGGAATTTTCATCCTGAACTGGTTGATTCGAAGCTTGAGGATCTGGAGAGTTGGTATCGGTGTCAAACGCATCATCTAAGCCATCTAGGTCAGCGTCTATGCCGGAAATGTTGTTATCGGCAATGCCATCGAGGTTGGCATCATGGCCTTCTAGTAAATCAGCAAACCCATCATTATCGGTGTCCAGATCTAAGAAATCTTCGCCTGCCGTTCCGTCCTCATTGGGGGGGACGACGTAGGTGCCGCTTTCGTCTGGGTCAAAGGCGCTGGTCAATCCATCATAATCCGTATCGGTGATCAGATTTACCATCAAGCCATCAAATGGATCTCCGAGGTTGGTGCCAGATGGCTGCCCTTCGATCAAATCGACAATGCCATCATCATCGGCATCAATGTCCAGGTAATTCGGCATTCCATCCCCATCAAAATCAGGGTTGGTGTTCCCTGTGGCATAATCTGGCAAGGTATTGTTGGCGCGCTCTGCTCTATTTGCATCCTCAGCAGTCGGTACCAACCCCTGATAGGTATCGTGCCAGCCGTTGGTATCCGAATCATTGCTGGCCTGATTGTCCACTTGTCCATCTTCCCCTTGGGAGTTGTCGTCATCCTTGTCATAGCCAAAGGTCTCCACCACATCGGTGATGCCGTCATTGTCACTATCCAGGTCCAGATAATTGGGCACGCCGTCTCCATCAAAGTCAGCATTGGCCCCTCCATTGAGGTTTGCGTTTCCAGCTAGATCAGGTAATGCAGGATGTCCATCATTGTCGCCAGTCCCGCTAGCTGCTGTTGTCAGCACGGGATCCAAACTTTGATTTTCATCGGTGCTGGTGGTGTTGTCATCGGGGTCATAGGCATCATAAAAACCGTCTTCGTCTGCATCTTGACCAGATGAAAACTCTCCGCTACCACTGAGGCCATCTACTTTTCCATCTCCATTGTTGTCGATGCCTCCCACTTCCACCAAATCAGGAATGCCGTCATTGTCTGCATCTAGGTCCAAATAGTTGGGAATGCCATCACCATCTGTATCGGTCGCAGCATTGGCGGTACCAGGATCGCCATCGTTGTCGAAGGCAGGATAACTCTCAGGCCGACCATCATTGTCTCCGTCATTACCGCTGATGATTTGGGGCAATCCGGTATCTCCGGGATCATTGGTATCTCCGTCGTTGTTCAGGTCGGGGTCGTAGGTATCAGAAAATCCATCTTGGTCTACATCGGCAGTCAAACTTCCGTCAGGATTCGCGTTGTCTACCCGACCGTCTCCATCTGCATCTAGGCCACCGGTTTCGATGATGTCAGGGATTCCATCGTTGTCTGCGTCCAAGTCCAATTGATCCAGCAGGCCATCCCCATCGGTATCTCCCATCTGGTAGCCTTCATCAGCTAAGCCATCGGCATTTGCATCCGTCTGGGTGGTAATCAGGGGAGCATTGGCGGCACTGACAAAGGTGGCATCATTGGTGGACTCGGGGTCGTTGTCCGTAGGATCATAGGGATCATGGAGCCCATCTGCGTCGCTGTCTTGAAAGCCATCTACCCTTCCGTCTCCATCGGTATCTACCCCTCCTGCCTCAATGAGGTCCGGAATCCCATCATTGTCTGAGTCCAGATCCAGCAAGTCTGCGATGCCATCTCCATCTTTATCAGCTACAGCCATCGGTGTCCCACCAGTAAAGGCGTTGCCAAAATTGTCGTAGATGTCACACCATCCGTCGTCATCTGAATCGGTGAGTACACCACTGGATATCGCATAAGTATGGGTGGGGGTAGGTCCAGTTCCGGTAGTCCCATCGCCAAAGTCCCACAGGTAAGAAACGATGGAACCATCTGAGTCTGAAGAAGCACTGCCCGAAAAAGCTACCTGAAAAGGTTCGCTGGCGGAGTTGCTAGTAACCGAAATAATAGAAGTAGGCCCCTGGACAGGAGCCCCGTTTCCGTCGCAGAATTCGAGGTCATTGAAATAATAATCAGTAGCAGCACCATCACGGACCAGGTCAACCCTGATTACGAGGGCCGCATTGGCTAGGGTCGCATTCGGACTGAGGGTAACGGTTTTGGTGGTATAATTGACCTCCGAAAAAGTCCCGCCCACAGCGGTCAGCGGAGCCACGTATGACGTAGGGCCTTGCCAATCCAAATTTGCCGGATCGACCAGCCCCACTGACATCCCGGTGGTTTTCGGATGAGCTTTGACATCAAAGGTCACCGTTACGTCCTGGCCTGAAACCAGATTCCTTCCTACCCCAGTCTGGATCAAGAGAAAATATTCTCTTCCCCAGGCTTTGTGGTTCACGACCAGGTCTCCCCCAGAATTGCTGATGGTGGACCCATTGTCTTGGTCGCTCCAATCGTTGCGGAAGATCCAGTCGTTGACGTCGGGCGTGGCTTCGGTAGCGCATCCGCCCGTAGACGTCGAGCCAACAGTTCCGGCAGGATCAAAATTGCTGCTGGGATTTTCGCCTGCGGTCAAGGTGCCCCTGTGAGTCGTGGCATTGCCATCATTGTCGGTTACGGTTAAAGAAACGTCGTAGGTGGCTCCCTTGGTGAAGCAATCGACGATCCCGTCCCCTTCTGCATCACTGCCACCAGCTTCTACCAAATCAGGAATTCCGTCATTGTCAGAGTCTAGGTCCAAATGATTGGGAAGGCCGTCTTGATCCTGATCGAAGGCAGCACAAATCCCATTTACCAACCCACCACAGCCTGGGAAATCAGCATCTAGATAGTTCGCAGTCCCGTCTCCATCCAAATCTCCAGAGGGATCCGGCAATCCATCCGCACAATCCCAGCCTTGAACGCCTTGAAAAGTTGCGGTACAGAATTCTGCATCTTGGTAATCCGGGGTACCATCTCCATCATGATCCTGAAGATAGGTTTCTGCCCAGTCTGGGGTGCCATCACTGTCGTCATCCAAATCTCGTCTGTCTGGTGTCCCGTCCTGATCAAAGTCATCACATCTGCCGATAGAATTCGGATCGGTATCATAAATCACCAACAGCTGTCCCGCAATTTCAGCAGGCGTGATCTGCTTGGTTATTTCTACGCGGGTTCCATTGACTGCCACAAACCGCACCACCACATTGTACAATTGATTGGGGCCTCCCGGCAATCCAAAGTGCACACAATCTGAGGCATCCGTCCCATGGCCGGAGGTCGTAGGCACCTCTCGGATGCCGCTGACCACGTTTCCATCACAATCTTCCAACACAATGTTTGCCCCAACCGCTGCCCGCCAGATGCCTCCACCAAGGTCAATGCGAGGTTCGATATACAAGTAGTCCGCCGCTCCCCCATCATTGAGGTCGTTGCGCCACAGTTGGTTGTTGCCATTGCGGACATTGAGGTACAAATCCAGATCCCCATCGTTGTCATAATCTGCAAAAGCACAGCCTTCTCCGTTGGCGTCTACATCAATCCCCAAGTTGTCTTGCATGAAGGATAGGCTACCGCCATCTGCCGTTTGATTTAGAAATAAAAAGCTGGTCCCATTGTCTGCGGTCAGAAAGAGGTCCATCTTCCCGTCATTGTTGACATCTCCGGTAGCACAACCGTCGATGCCTGAGCTAGGTGCTGCTATCCCTGCAGAGGCCCAAGGCTCTCCCGTACCCGAACCTCCATTGGTAGGAACCAACGTATTGGTGCCATCATTGAGCCAAATTTGGTTGACTCCATTGTCGGTCCAAAACAGGTCGTAATCTCCATCGTTGTCAAAATCAGCGAAGGAGACGCCCCCTTTGTTCCCGTTGTTGGCGTCGTCTATGTTCTGCCCATCGACAAAGGTGCCGTCGCCATTGTTGACGAAAAAGTCATTTTCATTGCGCTTTCGAGCGATGATGTCGATATCTCCATCATCATCGAAATCCACGCAAGACCCATAGTCTCCATCTGTGGCACTCGCTGGAAGTCCGGTAACACTGGGATCGAGGCAAATGAAATTGGCGGTGCCATCTTTGGGATTGACGAAGATGTCGATGCCATAGTTATGGTTTTCTACTACCAAGTCCAGCCAGCCATCATTGTCGAAATCAGCTAAGAATACCCCTTCGGTATTCATGTTGTTGTCGTGAAAATCTGAATTCTGAAGCGTTCTATTTGGGGTATGATCCGTACCAACGCCAAATGCGTAACCATTGCTTGGACCTTGATTGAGATAGATCATAACGCTCCCATTTGATCCATCATAGGAGGTATTGCGGAT
>JBCCCJ010000501.1:0-5133 GCA_039033615.1 Bacteroidota bacterium | reverse complement strand
TCCGGGAACGATTCCAGCGCCGGAAGCACGGTGACATCGGCCCCGGTCTCGCGCAATGCAGCGACATAATCGCCATGATCCTGCCGGAACCGATCAAGATCCGGCGCACCGGTATCGACCGCGCGCAATCCACCAGTGGCACTTTCGGCGATCTGGCGCACAACCGCATGGGTAAATCGATATGACGAGACTCGGGTTGTGTAGCCGGGGCATCCATCGCCGCGAGTTTCTCGGCCAGGATACATTTCCCGTTACAATTCAGCTCGGGTCGAGCTTGGTTTTTACACAATTCTTGGTAGGCCTGAACATCCAAGGCATAATCCAGCAACGGCATCACAGGTCGCAACAAAGCTGCGCTGTACAGGAGGAGGAATACGCTTGCGAATATGGATTTCATGGATGATCGACCAATGCACCCACAATTTGCGCAGAATTTTTCAGAAAAAGCAATGACTTTTTTCAGTCTAGCTTCAAAACTGCATGAAAAGCACTTTGGGGTACCTCTACAGAGCCTACCTGTCGCATTCGCTTCTTACCCGCCTTCTGCTTTTCTAGCAACTTTCGCTTCCGAGTGATGTCCCCACCATAGCACCTGGCGGTTACGTCTTTGCGGATGGCTTTCACCGTTTCTCGGGCAATGACTTTGGTGCCGATGGCCGCCTGAATCGCGACTTCGTACTGCTGACGCGGGATCAATTCTTTGAGTTTGCGACAAATGGCTTTGCCGAATTCATAGGCTTTGTCCCGGTGAATCAAGGCGCTCAAAGCATCTACTTGATCGCCATTCAACAGAATATCCAGCTTGACCAATTTGGAAGCTTCGAAGCCCGTTACGTCATAATCGAAAGAAGCATAGCCGCGAGAAATGGTCTTCAGTTTGTCGAAAAAGTCGAAGACAACCTCCGCCAATGGAAGATCGAAGGTCATTTCTACCCGATCGGTAGTCAGATAGACCTGATTCACAAAGCGACCTCGCTTGTCCATGCACAGTTCCAGCACCCGGCCAATGTAATCGGCCTTGGTGATGATTTGCGCCCGAATGAAGGGCTCTTGCAATTCCTGAATTCTGGTGGCATTGGGCAGGTCCGAGGGACTGTTGATGGGGACGATTTCCTCATCCGTCAATTTCGCCCGAAAGCCTACGTTGGGCACCGTGGTGATCACGGTCATATTGTGCTCGCGCTCCAGGCGCTCCTGAATGATCTCCATGTGCAGCATTCCGAGAAAACCTGCTCGGAAGCCATACCCAAGGGCGGCAGAGGTTTCTGGGGCGTACACCAAAGAGGCATCGTTCAACTGCAACTTATCCAGCGAATCCCGCAAAGCTTCAAAATCCTCGTTATCTACGGGATAGATCCCTGCGAATACCATCGGTTTGACTTCCTGGAAGCCTTGTACCGCGGATTCCGACTTGTTTTCTGTTAGGGTAATGGTGTCCCCAACCTTGACCTCTTTGAGGTTCTTGATCCCAGCCACCATATAGCCTACACTACCCGTCTCGATGGTTTTGACAGGATGCTGTTGCAGACGCAGGACGCCTACCTCATCTACCTCATAGTCCGCCTTGGTAGCCATGAAGTGGGCCATGTCTTTTTTGGACAGCTTTCCATCAAATACCCGAAAGTACACGATGGTGCCACGATAGGGATTGAAAACCGAATCAAACACCAAAGCCTTCAGCGGTGCCTCCGGATCTCCTTCTGGCGCAGGGATAATGTCCACAATGCGATTCAGGATATCGCTGATCCCAATGCCATTTTTGGCACTGGCGTGGATGATATCGTCTGGCTCGCAGCCAATCATATCAATGATTTCTTCACTCACTTCCTCGATTCGGGCGGAGGGAAGGTCAATTTTGTTCAAGACGGGAATGATCTCCAGATCGTGCTCCAGCGCCAAATACAGGTTGGAAATGGTCTGGGCCTCGATGCCTTGGGCTGCATCTACCACCAGCAAAGCGCCTTCACAAGAAGAAATGGCCCGAGAGACTTCGTAGGAGAAATCCACGTGCCCGGGGGTATCAATCAGGTTTAGGGTGTAGGTCTGCCCCTCTTTTTCATGGTACATCTGGATGGCGTGGCTCTTGATGGTGATGCCTTTCTCGCGCTCCAGGTCCATGCTATCCAGCACCTGGTTCACCATTTGACGCTCAGAGAGGGTCTGCGTGGATTCCAACATGCGATCGGCCAGGGTACTCTTCCCATGGTCGATATGAGCAATGATGCAAAAGTTCCGAAGATGTTTCATATTCTCCTCAAAGTTCGTCCTATACCAATGATTTTACAAGCAAAAGATGGGGATTGTTTGATTTATGTACCGATCAAAAAATAACTTGGACCATTCCGCTTGTTCTTTCTGTCCAATTCTTCCTCATAAAAAGCCTCACCTGGACCCGAGAGTCAGGATCTCCAGCTTAGTTTATTCCGAGGATCGGAACCAGCCGCTTAGTGTCTCCTTCTCTCTCAGAAACGAAATTCCTACGTGAAAAGGACAGGGATTTTCGAGCGCTACTATGGGGGAATTGCTTGTCCATTTCGCCAAAACTGCAAAAAGCCTACCTTTATCTCCTGATTCTTTCTGATTCCTATCATGCCTTTTTCTTCCTCTTCTTTTCCGGCTTGGCTTAGCCCTAGAAACCTTGCCTGGTTTGGCACCTTGGCGGCAGTGGTTGCCTTGAGCACATCCAAAGCGGTCTTGAGTATTTCTACGGCTTTAATTGCCTTGGGAGGCGTGTGGCACCTGATCGCCCATCGAAAGGCAGGATCTGTTCGGCCACTGGCCTGGTGGATGGCCAGCATTTGGGGGCTGGCAGTATTGGGGTGGCTTCTGTTGGGCGAAGGCGCAGCTGGCGTACAAAATATCTGGAGCAAGTTGCCATTTCTCCTGTTGGGCTTGACCTATGGCGTGCTCCCGGCTTTTTCTTCCAAACAGCAATATGGACTCCTGGCTGCTTTTGTGCTGATTCAAAGCATCATAACGGTCATTTCTTTGGGCTATTTCTTCCATGACTATGAATTGGCCATGGGACGACTCGCCCGCAATGCCCACATTGACATCGCTGGCAGCATCAACCACATCTATTTTGGACTATTGCTGAGTTTCAGTGTGTTTGCGGCGGTGTGGTTGTGGAGAAGTTCAATTGATCTCTTTGGCAAATGGGAGCACTGGGTTTGGGGCATCTTGGCCCTTGTCTTGTTTGCCAGTCTGCACGTATTGATTGCCCGGACTGGCCTATTGGCTTTTTATGCGGCGGCCGGGATCAGCTTGGTTACGCTTGCAATCCGGCGGCGGGCCTGGATCATTGGTGGTGGGGCGTTGTTTTTGCTGCTGGCGGTGCCGGTGGTGAGTTTTTATACCATTCCTTCTTTTGAAATGAAACTGCGGGCCAGTTGGTGGGATTTGCAAGGCTATCGTTCCCCAGATCGGGACCTGACGCATCATTCTGCTTCGCTACGCCTGGTCGCTTATGAAGCGGCCTGGAGGCTATTCACGGAGCAACCCTTGGTCGGACGAGGACTCACCCGCGTGGAACCAAGCATGGCCACTGCATACGCGGAAATGGAGATCCATGCGCAGCCAGAAGCCCTGCCTACCAACCCCCACAACCAGTATCTGGAGTATTTGGTCGCCTATGGAATGGTGGGCGCAGTACTCCTTATTTTGGTGTGTATCAGGCCCTTTTGGGAGCAAAGGTCAAAAAAAACGCCACTTTTGCTCATTTCTTTCGTAGCAATGTATATGACCGCAATGTTGGTCGAATCCTTACTTGAACGGCAGGTGGGTGTGTATTTTTTTGTTATCTTTCTGCCCCTGCTTTCGACTCTGAATCAAGCAGATAGCAAAGCAATTGACGACTGACCTTCTACCCATCTTCCCAATTGAGTTGCCACAAAATTTTTGCAACCTATGAGTGTTCGTTTTTTGAAACCAAATGTCTCCCTTCGTTTGTATGTTTTGACGTGTGCGGTATTGCTGCTAGGAAGTAGCTGGTCTGTCCCCAGTGCCATGGCGCAGGACAGCCACACCGTAAAGAAAGGAGAAACCCTGTACGGCATTTCCCGGATCTATGGCCTTACTGTAGATGAATTGACCGCACAAAACCAGTTGAAGAACTCTACCATTTATCCTGATCAGGTATTGAACGTTGCCTCTACCGCCTCAGCAGCCAATCAAAGAGTCGCTGCGCCTGTAGAGCAAGAAACGGTAGCAGATGCCAATCGCGGCATCCCGACCTTTGAAGACCGACAGACCTATGCGGATCCCTACACCACGGATTCCTACGATGAGTTGACCTATCTCCAGCGACGGAGGCAGGCGGCTTATCAAGAGCAGGATACCTATGTCTCTGGCGCCAACAAAAGGGGCCTGCCTACCGAAACCACCGTTGCCCAAAAGACCTATTATCAAGTCAAGCAAGGGGAAAACCTCTACCAATTGGCCGTTCGTTTCGGGGTACAGGTAGAAGAATTGAGAGAGTGGAACATGATCCGCAATGTGCGCCCCGGTCAGACCATCGTGGTTCGACAAGATCCGGTGGAAGTAGATATGGCCCAATCAGCGCGTCGGACCTATGCTTCACAGACCCGCACCAATCGGGGCGATAACTTAGGCCTTGGTGGCAACACCATCTACCAGGAACCCGCAAGTCTCAACCTTCTCCAACTCGATGGCGGTGATCGTCCGGGGCCTGGGGAAGTGAAAGATCCCAACCAACGGACTTCGACCAATCGACGCCGCACCGCGACTCAGCAGGCTGCCGCAAAAACCTGGACGCCTTCTACCAATTCTTCCTCCGCACGGCGGACGGCCCGTCCTTCTACCAGTGCTCAGCGGACCCGTTCCTTGGGAAATGAGGAGATGCCATTGCTGTCTCAATTGCTGCACAGCCCCGACAAACATCTCTACCTCGGCAATCAGGTGGAGACCGGTGCGTACGCTCAGTTTGAGGATGCCTTTTTGACCAACAAAGCCTTCTACGTGGTTCACAAAACCCTCCCGGTCGGGACCATCGTGTACATGGATATTCCCAACAATGCTGGCTTTCTGGAATTGGAAGTCGTGGGTACGCTGACTTCCCGAAATAGGGTGATGGTAGGCCTTTCTCGGGGCTGGTACCTCCTCGAAAAGATGGAG
>JBCCCJ010000500.1:0-5152 GCA_039033615.1 Bacteroidota bacterium | reverse complement strand
GGCCCCATGACCAATCCAGACATATCGTGGCCTGCATAGGCAATGTGTAGTCCATAGCCATGACTAATCGAGGTTTTTTCATCCGCTAGCCCATCTTGATTCTTGTCTTTGAGTCTCCAAAGATCCGGCGCTACCGTGGTGAATACTTCCCCATCATGCACCAGGACTCCCGCCGCGACTCCAGCAAGCATGTCTCGAAAATCTTCAGCATAGACTTGTGAAACATCCGCTTTTCCGTCTCCGTCAGAATCCCATACCCGGCGAATGCGTTCCGATTGTACCATTAAATCTCGCCAATCATGGATGCTGTCTCCGTTGAAATCTTCTTGCCAAGTATTTTGATCGCTGAGGCTAGGATCCAGCTTGGCTTTGTGAAAGGCTTCGGTTTCTTCGATGGTCGTCAGCCCCAATTCTTCGGTGATCCAGTCCCGATGCTGCCGAATGTCGAGGTCGGAACTTTTTCGCCGTTCGGTTTCTGAGACGTAAACGACCCCTTGGGGATTGATGCTCAGGGCTACGGCATTGTGAAGCAGAGGGCCTGGCGCCCAGAGGTCCAGTTGGAGACCTTCGGCTAGGGTCACAGATACAGTTTGGGCTTCATCGAAGTCGGGAAGGCTTGCCCGTTGCAAAGGGGGAGGGCTGACCTGATTGGCAGAGGTACAAGCTTTCCACCCCAGACCAGAAATGAGGAGGGCGACAATGGAGAGCAAACAAAACAAACGCGGGGATTGCATGCGGAGCAGTAATTGAGTCAATAAGCGATAAATAGAGCGATGCCTAATTTTTCAGTAAGGAAAGATAACCAATTATTTGCGGCATAGGAGGCGTAGTTCAAGGGAAACCAGTCTGATCCGGTGAATGTTGGTGGGAAATCCTTGTCATGCTAGCCCTGTGGATGTTATCTTTGACTCAAAATCTCCGCTGTGCGCTTTCAAGATCTCGTCGGCCAATCCCAGGCCATCCAGACCATACAGGAAACCATCGCCAACGATCGTCTGGCTCATGCCATGCTGTTGACCGGGCCAGCGGGGGTGGGCCAATTGGCTTTTGCCAACGCGATCGCGCAGTATGCGAACTGCTTGGATCCAAAGGATGGAGACAGTTGCGGAACGTGCAGCAACTGCCTCAAGATTGCCAAGGTGGTCCATCCTGATGTCAATTTCATTCTGCCGATCATTTCCAAGACCAGTGGAGGCAAACGCTATCTGACCGGAGATTTCATCGAAGACTTTCGGGAATTGTATCGGGAAGATCCCTACGCAAGCTTTGGAGCGTGGCAACGAAAATTAGGTGGGGAGAGCAAGCAATTGTTCATCTCGGTTCATGAAATCCGGGAACTCAAACGCGGCATTTACCTCAAAGCCTTCGAAGCCCCCTACAAAGTGCTCATTGTGTGGCGAGCGGAACTCATCAATCAGGAAGGAGCCAATGCCTTTTTGAAATTGCTGGAAGAGCCGCCGGATCGAACCTTGCTGATCCTGACTTGTAGCGACCCTTCTCGTTTGTTGACCACGATCAATTCTCGGGTTCAGCGCATCCAGTTGAGTAGAATTGACCCTCCAGAAATTGCAGGATATCTGACCCGTCAAGGCACGCCGGGCGTCCAAGCCAGAGAGGTTGCGGCCATTGCGGAAGGGAGCATTGGGCAGGCGAGAGAATTCCTTTCGGAGAGCAATCAACAACTCACTCAGTTGTACATGGACTGGTTGAGGGCGATCTACCTTGGAGATTATCAGAAAATTCAGGATCAAAGCCGCAAGGTGTTTCAGGAAAGCAAAGAGTTTCAAAAGCTCTTTGTCCAACTGTCCATTCAGAAGATCCGAGACGCAATGCTATATCATCTGAAGATGCCCCAATTGGCCTTGGCGACCGAGGAGGAAAAGCAATTTCTGGAAAAATTCTCTCCTTTTGTCAGCCCGGAAAAGGCTGAAAAGATGATTCAGCACCTCGAAGACGGCTACCGACACTTGTCGGGCAATGTGCATCCGCCGATGATTTTTACCACGCTGTCCCTTCGCTTGCACGGGATTTTACGATCGGCCTGAGAGGGAAGTTAGTTTTTCGAAACATTAGGCGAAAGGGAACCATCAGAGAAATCGTACTTTTACTGCAAACACCTACCCCAAATTGCCATGAAGTCATCCAAAGCACCCTGGATCATCGCCGTCCTCATGGGCATGTATGTGTACGGCCTGACCTACTATGCCCGCCATCGGGTGCCGCCCGGTCCTGCCTATGAGTTTTATGATACGACTCAGGTGAAGGTATTTGTGGAAGGCGAGCAGCACGAACCTCTCTTGTTCGGTCGCTACAACAACATCCTAGAAGGACAGCGGAAAATGGTCCAGGCCGTTTCCAGCGAGGGCTCCTACCATCTGCTCAAATTTGAGGTCAACAGTCCACGTCCGGCGACTTTATTCGTGAATGATGAAGCGCTAGAGATCATCCTGATGCCCGGTGATACCACCTTGAAGCTTCATCTGTGGTTGAATCCTGAAAGCGAACTGATTGACTCGGTTGTTTTCTTGGGAAAAGGAAAAGGGGCCTGCGCTTACCTTCAAGATAAGGCTGATCGCTTTGAACAAACCCACATTCGGGCCAATCGGCATACGGTAGCATCAGGAGACTTTGAGATTTACGCGAACAAACTCGATTCTCTGGCAGCTCGGGAACTGGCCTTTTTGGCGGAGCAAGAGGTTTTTGCGACCCTCCCAGATTGGTTTGTGGGATTTGAAAAGAATGAAATTCTCTACCAAAAGGCCTATCTCAAGTTGTCTGCTGCTTTCAATCGAGAGGTAGATGAATCGTTGTTAGACGAGGTGAAATTAGACAATTCCAAGGCGGTCTTCTCCTATTATTATTATCTCTACCTGACCACCTACCTGAAAAAGCAGATTCAGAAGGCCGGTACCTTGACTGCCCAACAAATTCACCCGGGAGGGGAGGCATATTTACGGGCGCAACTGAATTTGGCCGATGAAATCTTGAGTGGAGAACCCAAAGATGTTTTCCTCACCCGAGCCATTTTTCAGCAAATCCAGCAGGGGAATCTCACCATTGCCACGGAATTGATGAAGAAATACGATTCTGCCTTCTCCAGACAGAAGTACAGTCGCTTCCTCAAATCTCAGCTAGAGCAAAACGTAGGGCCAGTCTGATGGGGATAGGACAAGCTTGTCAGTTGATCGAGAAAGCCGATATACACAAGCTGTTTTCCTGTCCTATGGCCAGGTTCGATCCTGCCCATCCTGCATGCAAGATTCTGATTAGGGTGGTTCGACTCCTGTTCATTTTGCTGAGGGAAACGAAGTCCCGCTTCGAGATCAATTCTGTCTATTTCGCATTTCCTGTAAAAGGGTCTTTCACCCAGCCGGAGTCATTTGGCATCAGGCTGTTCTCCCTCGGGGGGAATGCAGAACCACGCCAATTGCTCTTCCAGACTGAGACCCTGTGGTACCTCGGAGGCATTTGGATGGGTCTGTTCAAACCATTGGAGGAGCTCGCCTTTCAAGCTTTGCAAGGTATCCTGATGAGCAGGCAAAGAAGAAAGATCCTGCATCTCGTAGGGATCAGCCACCACATCATAGAGCCGATGCGTAACCCCCGGAGGCGCCAAACCTGTGGCATAGCCCTGCCCCAAATCCCGATCTCCAGTGGTGTAGACATATTTCCAGCGATCGGTACGAATCATGGCTTTGTGGTCCGCCAGGAATTCTGAGAAAATGGCTGTTTTGTGTGGAGACCTGGGTTTCTCCAGGACCGGAATCAGGCTGCTACCCTGCGTACGTTCCATGGCCGGAACGCCAAGCGCTTCCAAAACCGTAGGCACCACATCCACAAATTCCGTCAACCCATTCACCACCTGCCCTTTTCCATATCTTCCCCCGGCCTGAATGATCAGGGGAGCATTGACTGCGGGTTCCCACATCATGTGTTTCTCAAATCGTTTGTGGTCCCCCAATAAATAGCCGTGGTCTCCCAGATAGATCACCAGAGTCTCCTCGGTTAAGCCGAGAGATTCGATTTGGTTGAGGATCAAGCCCACGTTTTTGTCCAAGTGCTCGACCGAATGATAGTAGGCGGCGACGATGCCTTGCTGTTCTTCCTCGTTGAGATCTTTGAATACGGCTGGAATCCAGCGGTCATCCTCCGGACTGGTAGGCGGAAGCTTCATTTCTTCTGCCTGATAGCGACCCTGATCTTCTACCGGAAAATTGAAGGGAGAATGCGGCTCATGAAAGCCCACCCACAACAGAAAGCGCTCGTCCTGATGTTCCTGGATAAAGGATTGGGCTTGTTCAGCGTAAAAGGTGCCGGTAATATCCGCATCATAGTAGCCACCGGGCAAGGTTTCTGCATTCAACCAAATTCGCGCCGGATCCCGAAAGGGTTTCCATTGCGGACGGACGGCTATGCTATCTGGAACCACCTTGGGGGGATGCTTTTCAAGCTGTTCTTGCCAATCCTGGCGGCCCACGACGGTTTCAAATCCATGGGAGCCGCCATTGTTGAAATGAGTCTTGCCGATGACCCCCGTCCGAAATCCCTGTCCCAATAGGTGTTCGGCCAGGGTATATTGTTCCTCGGGGAAGGAAGTCCGAAGTAGGGTAACGCCTGCTGCATGAGGGTATCGGCCAGTGAGTAAGGATTGGCGAGAAGCACTACAGAGGGGGGCATTGGCGAAGGCTCGGGCAAAACGACTGCCTCCTGCGGCCATGCGATCCAGGTTGGGGGTGTGAATCTGTTCGTTGCCGTAGCAACCTAACACCCGGGTACTGTGATCGTCTCCAATGAGGAGGACCACATTGCGGAAATCAGGCAATTCCTCGTTTGCTGGCTGGGTACAACTGCCCGGGCCAAACAGGATGGCCAAAACTGTAAAAGCCCAAATACGAGACAGATTTTTCATAAGCATTACGCTAAGTTTGAGCATGAAACCGTTCTCCCTTCGTCAGGATCATAAAAATTATGGGACAAGCCCTACCTTTGCAAGCATGAATGCTGCTCATCCTCTTTTTTCCTCCTTCTCTCTCCAAAAGTACGGTCTCCTTTTGCTTTTGGGCTGCTTGCCTTTCCTGGGCTTTTCACAGGGCCTTCCTTCCGTCAAAAGTCTGAAAAAGGACTTGAAACGACAGGTCAAGCCTTATAAACG
>JBCCCJ010000499.1:0-5153 GCA_039033615.1 Bacteroidota bacterium | reverse complement strand
TCGTATTTTTTCATTTTTGAATTTATGACTGGTCCGGTATCATTGTGGAAATGATTTGACATAACCTATAAACAATGATTGCCGATAGGAAACATCTACCTTTTTTACTCCACTTGCTCGAAGATCATTCAACCGTAGTTCGCGAAGAAGTTACCAAAGCCTTGATTGCTTATGGACCAGATCTATTGAACGATTCGCAAGCGTATCGCAGCCAACTGGACGGATACTCCATTGCCGTCCTAGAAGAAATTCTGGATCAAATTGGCGAGATCGCATTCGGGGGAGATTGGTTGGACTGGCTGGATCTAGGGGATACCAAAGCAGGCTTGGAAGCAGCCCTGATGGCATTGACCGAAATTGAATTTGAAGGCCAAAGCAATCGAATTCCCAATTTGCTCAATCGCCTGGCAGAAAGATATACCAGTTGGGCAGAAGAAGTGACAGTCAGTAGCTTGATGGAATTTTTGTTTCAGGTGGCGGGATTTGGTCCCAGTCGCGATGGGCAGTATAGCCATCTGCATGAAAACCTCCTGTATGTACTCGATCAGCAAGAAGGGAACCAAGTAGCCTTGTCTTGCATCGCAATTCTGGTAGGGAATCGGGTAGGCCTCGAACTGGACGGAATCAGCATTCAAGGAAACTTCATGCCGATCTCCTTTGAGCAGGAGCAATTGCAAATGTTCAACTCGTTCAACAAGGGGCGACCTCTCGCAAGGGCATCGATCATGTACATCGAGGAAGCCTACCGTCGCAACCAACTGTCCCCCCTCCAGATGAAAGCCCAGGTGTACGAAGTGGTCATTCAACTGATGCGAAACATCATCGACCATTTGCAACGAGAAAACCAACATGAAAAAGCCCAGGAATACGTAGAACGGTTCCGTGCGTTGTCTCAACGACTCAGCAACCAGGAT
The DNA here is from genome assembly GCA_039033615.1 of Bacteroidota bacterium. Taxonomy (GTDB): domain Bacteria; phylum Bacteroidota; class Bacteroidia; order J057; family J057; genus JBCCCJ01. The sequence continues at coordinate 4,239 of JBCCCJ010000499.1, read as the reverse complement.
TTGACCGTTTGAATTGATAGGTGTTTAGGTAGTTGATAGGGGAGCAGATTGACTCGCAGGCATTCGCCAGTGGGTCTTTCTGCGATTTTGGGGGTTCCTATCTTCTTCGTTTTTTGAGGCGCTGCAGTCGATAGGCCAGCCCGAAAGACAGGTAAAAACGCAGGGATTTGCTGGGCACCAGGTACTGTTGCTTCGGATCCATATTTTCAGGGGCCTGCCAACTTTTGTCCACCCGGGCATCACTGACCAGCACCCATTTTCGAGAGAGTGGAATATTGACCTCCAAACCAGTGGTGAATCCCCAACGAAACCGCAAGCCCCCTCTTTTCAAGGCTTCTTCATCTTCCCTCCCAACTCCCAGATACGGTCCAGCTTGAAGCCGCAGACGCTGCTTGGGATCGATCGCAATTTCAGCCAACAGAGGGACTTCTACCTGCTCCTCCAATAGAGACTTCCAGTGATTCTGGTAGTTCAACTCTATTCTGAATCCCATTTTGTATTGTTCTCGCTGATAGGCAGCAAAAAGGCCCATAGACCCTCCATTGGTGGTCGACTCCACAGATTGTCCTGCCAAAGGGCGCTGGGAATTGGCCCCCACCTTTCCTCCGATTTGGAGGGTTTGGGCTGACGCAGAAAAAGCCAGAAACAAAAAAACAGGGAGGAGAAAGAAGTTGCGATGCATAAGGGAATCGTTAGGTACTTACCCTTCAAACGGCAACCTTCCCTTCCTAGGTTGCCAAAGCAATGCCCAGAAAGGGAAGGTTGAATCAAGAGCCCCGGATCAGAGGGGTCCGGTTATTGGTTCATCAATTTCCGATAGCGCTGCTCATCCAGCCCGATCGCCAGGACCCGGATGGAGTCTCGATTGTGGAAATGGTTTCTCCAGGCCATGGTGGTACGACCGTCCAATCGATCAGCCAGCCACGGCTCACAATTGATGATGTATCGAACCGACAACTTATCGTTGCTGATCATGTGATAATAGGTCTGCAAATAAAAGTCCTGACTCCCAACGACATCGACCACCTTGCGATCGACTTCCATTTGTAAGGAATCCAGGCTGCTGCTCCACGGGAGGCCGTTGACACTGACCATACAAAATCCAGAGTAGCGATACTGATAGACATCTTCATACCAATATACCTCCTGGGCTTTATCCAGGGTAGTGATGGCCTCCTTCAGCAAATCTAGTTCTCCAAAACTGATGCGGGACCAGGGAACTTCGGTTACGCCTTGCTGAAAACGATCAAATTCCCTCACGTCAAACGCATAGGATAAGCCATTGATGGTCAAGTATCCACAATACAGATTGACCGATACGGTTTGCACCAATTGCTGGTCCTGGTAAAATTTCAGCGAATAGTGATAATCGCAGTTGTCTTCGAAGGTCATCTCCAGATCCCAGGCTTGTTGGATGTCCTGCATCATCTGGAGATCATGGACAATGAACGTGCCCAAATCCTGCTGGACGGGCATCATGTGGTAGTTGTGAACGGGGACACCTATCATGGCCCATGATCCACGACTGAAGTCCAGTTCCCCGAGGACTTGTTCGGCAGATAATGGCAATGTGATAAGCAAGAGGCTGAAAAGAGACAATAAACCTTTCATATAGAATAAAGGATATGAATAGAAATGGTAGCTGGGGACCAAGGCTGTTTCGCAAAAATGCTGCCAGAACCTCGATCAGTTTTGATATACAACTCTTTCCGGCTTAGTGAGACTCAAAAAATAACTTGGACCTTTTCACTTGTTCTTTCGTCCCAGTTCTTCGTCAAGGCTCAGATTTGGGTCCCTTTTTCCCAAAGTTTCGCGCCTTGGCCCGCCAAAGTCGGTTTTTTGCTTCAAGTCTAGGGCCCCTTCCCCAGACTTGAATGGGACCTGAAACGAAATAACCGCGCGAAAAGAGGAAGTTATTTTTCAAGTATCACTTAATCAATCATTTATGCCGGAAAAACTTCTCGGTTCCGATTTATCCTTCCTCTGCAACCTCAGCCTCACTCATCAACACTCGCTCGGCGATGGCTTGGGCCGTAGGCGTTGCCGCGATGCCGCCTAGAGAAGTTTCTTTGTACCGGTCTTCCATAGCGGCGCCCACTTCCCCCATGGCATCCACCACCTCATCTACCGGAATCACCGCAGAGTCTCCCGCCAGCGCGATCTGGGCGGAAGCGAAGGCGATCACCGAAGCAGAAGCATTCCGCTTGACACAAGGTACTTCCACCAAGCCAGCGACCGGATCGCACACCAGTCCCAACATATTCATCAGCGTGATCGCTACCGCTTCGAAGACTTGCTCTATGCTCCCATCGAATACAAACACAATTGCGCCCGCTCCCATCGCCGCAGCAGTGCCTGTCTCAGCCTGACAACCTCCTACTGCTCCCGCAATAGAGGCCCGCTGCTCAATGATCAGCGCGATCCCAGCCGCCACAAGCATGGCTTGGTGTAATTTCCGTTGTGGAAATTGATGCAATTCCTCTAGCATGGTCAAGACCCCCGGCATGATCCCAGAGGCACCTGCCGTAGGTGCAGCGACAATTCTGCCCATACAAGAGTTCACTTCTTTGGCGGAGAGGGTGTAAGCTACAAGCTTTTGAAATTCTGGTCCCAAGACCTGAATTGGACTTTGCATGACTTTCTTTGCCCCATTGTTGACCATGCCGCTGATCGAGGTCATATCTGCCTCTAAACCAGTTTGAACGGCGTCTTTCATCACCGCGTAGGCCTGGTCCAACTTCGCCCAGATCATTGCTTCGGAACGATCATGCTGGGCCATTTCGTATTCCAGAACTGCTTCCCAAAGGGCCGTTCCGTTGGTTTTGCAATGCGCTCCCCAGGAGGCAAAGTCGGTAAATAAAAGAGACATAGACAAGTAGCATCAAGGTCCGAAAAAATAGCATCTAATTCTCTTGAACAAGATACTATTTTTCTTTTGCGGAAAAGGAGAAATCCATATTCTGAGACGAGGGATTTTCAGTAAGACCTTTCCAAACAGGCTGATTTTTGCAGTTGATCATTTCACATTCTTTGAACCTACGCATCACCTGACCGAAATCTCTTTCCAAGGACTTCATTTTTTATTAATACCTTTTCTTCATTTTATTGATGCTCTATAAATAATCTTACTCAACCAAACGGGACGGAATTATGGATCAAATTGATTTCATCATTCAACGATTGAAAAAGGGCGATGAACAAGCCTTTGATCAACTGTACTCCCTTTATGGGAAGAAAGTGTTTCATGTCGCTTACTCGATCCTAAAAACAGAGGAAGACGCCTATGAGGTGGTACAGGAGACTTTTTTGAAACTCTGGTTTAAGCGGCATGATTTGAATCCTGCCAAGTCCATAGATGGATATCTTTCTACCATTGCCAGAAATTTTGCCTTCAAAGTTCTGAAAAAGTCTTTGAATCACAGCTTGCTCGATGATTTCCCTGAGGTCATTTCGAGTGAAGGTGCAGATGACCTCATCAACCTCAAAGAATTCCAACAAAAGCTTGATACTGCCCTTTCTCAACTCCCCCCAAGAAGTAGAGAAGTGTTGTTAATGAGCAGGTATGAAGGCTTATCCAATTCAGAAATCGCGGAAAGACTGGGAATATCTTTGAGCACTGTCAATAACCACATCCACAAAGCGCTCAGCGGGTTAAAGGATCATCTCCAAGTCCCTCTTATATTGTTATTGATCTGTTTTCTTACCTACAGCCCAGAGGTTCAAATCTTTACGATCTAGAGGAACACGTCAAGTTCTCATTTAACATAAAGTTAATACTAGGGAATAGGCAGTTGGACCCTTCCGAGACTATTACTGTCAAATGGGTATAGATCCCTCACCCTATGACTAATATTGAACCCCTGTTGGATAGTTGGAAAAAGGACACCTTGACTCACGAGGAGCGGTTACGCCTCCTCCATCTCTTGGAAAATGAAGAAGGTCAATTCCATTCAATATGGCTGGACAAGTGGGCAGAGCAACAAATCCCAGTATCTTCTCCTGCCGGGTTGGAAGGAAAACTAGCAGCAATTCACGCGAGCCTCAAACAACAAATTCAGCTTGACCGAGAAGCCAAAAGAGCCCAACGGATTCGAATGATTGTTTCCATTGCCGTAGGGATGGTCATTCTGCTATTTGGCAGTTGGTTCACCTTTCAGGTTTTGAATCCCTCATCCATCCAGCAGGAGTCAGCTTTGGCAAGTACCCTGATGAAGAAGCAGGTAGAACCAGGGGAGAAGG
>JBCCCJ010000498.1:0-5153 GCA_039033615.1 Bacteroidota bacterium | reverse complement strand
AGCGAGACGATGCCGCCCCGTTCCACTGACGTCACAGAACTCGTCAATCCCCGCGTGACTGTTCAGGCTTCGAAATTCACTCAACGTCGCTCAGGGGTGGGTGAGCCGGTTTTTGGGCAATCGCACTGACGAACAATATTGCGCCGTAGAACGTCCCGGAAACCACGCGGCGCTTGGCCTCCACCGCAAAAGCGTTGGCCAAATCCTCACCATACTCGCCGGCTTTCCAGCCCGCCTGGACGCCGCGTGTCAGCAGCGAAACCATGTAGTCTGCGCTCGTTGTCTGAACGAAACCATGGGCTTTGGTCTGTGGGCTGAGGAACCCAACATCGCTCATTAGCTGCGGCAGCTGGCGCATAATGTACAAGTTGTGGATCAGATTCCGCTGCGCTGCCGTCATTGCAGCCTGGAGCGGGTCCCCTTCGAAAAGCGCAACGGTGTTGGTGGCGTAGTCACCGTCAAAGACGGCCAGCACGCCACCAGGCCTCAACATCCGGTAGGCCGTCTTCAACGCATCAACGGGGCTCGCCAGGTGGGAATAGACAGTGTGCGCGACGACCACATCGAAGCTCGCCGGCTCCTGCCCAGTCTCGACAGCATCCCCCACTTCGAAGCGCGCACAGCTGTGCTCACCCAGTCTCACCCTGGCGCGCTCGATGAGCCCAACAGTCTGCAAATAGAGTTTGCCAACTCCTGGGTAGGGACCGACAATGTTGATTTGTTGACCCTATATCACGACGATTTTGATCAGTCTCAGGTAGAAATCGGGATGGTAAAAACCGATGGGGTAGAAGTCTCTGGCTTTGGGCAAATCGCCACGATGATTGTGGTGCTGGATGATGATCTCGCCAAGCAGAGCATCCCCTTTGAACTGACTTGGGGCAGTGTGGACTTGATTCGCTATGATGAATCTCTGATTGAGGTGAGTCCCCAGAATGCGCAGACCGAGATCGAGATTCCAACTACGAGTGCAGCTGACCTCCTGGCTGAAAATTTAGCGGTATTCCCCAACCCTGCGCAGGATCGGGTGACCGTCCGAATGGACCAAATCGAGGGAGAGTATGAAGTTCGCTTGTTAGACCTCACTGGAAGAGTCCATCAGCAGGTGAGACTCACTTCAACGACTCGTGAGCAAGTGCTACAGGTAGAATCCTTGGCTGCTGGCATGTACGTCCTCCAATTTAAAACCGCTGGACTGACAGTATTCAGTAAGAAACTGATGATCGAATAACGCACAATAAAGCCTCTACTCCTGTCTGCTTCATTTTGACTTGAAACGGGCAAGGCATACACAGAGCGAAGGTCGCATTGGCCTTCGCTCTCTTTATTTTTGTCCAGAAAGGAACCACGTCCTTTATCTAGATGCTTCAACAATTATCAGTTTTGTTGATTCCTAGACAAATGAAGAGAGCTGAATATGAAACGTAATTATTAGAAAGTGAATTCATAAATAATTGATTTGTAATTTTTTATGAATTTTTGTGTAGAAACATGTAGCCGTAATTATTCAAAACTATCATTCGGTCCGCCAGCTAGAATGAATATCATTGCACTGTTGATGTTCTCAATAGCTAAGCACCGATATCATGAAATACTTCCGAACCCCCTTCCTATGGATGCTGAGTTTTTTATGGACGAGTAGTCTGTTCGCTCAAGTATCTGGGACTGCATTCCTTACTGGTCAAACCGATCACAGTGGCATCGCAGTGATTTTTACCGCGACTTCTGTATCTGGCCAGACCGATACCGCTTATACCCAAGCGAATGGCGACTATTCCCTCAATTTGGTGCCAGGGGTGTATGAAATCGAATTTCAGTCAAACGGCTATCAGAGCTTTTTTTACAACCAGAATCAACCGCTGCTCCTCAACGGAAGTGAAATCCTTGATCCGGTAACGCTTCCTCCAGGTGCGGTTCGCTATGTAAGCGGAGCGGTGTCCGGGACTTGGTCGAGCGATACTACCTACATCGCAAATGGGGATCTGATCATTCCCAGTGGAACTCTCCTGACCATAGAAGCTGGCACAGAGGTACGCTTTGAGCCGAATTTCGGGATGGAAATTGTGGGGCGCCTGCAAGCAATCGGCACCGAAACGGACTCCATTCGCTTCACCATAGATGCCATCAATCCCGCTCCCAATAGCTGGACTGGGCTGACCTTTAGCGATCTATCCACCACTACCAGCCTGGCGTATTGCATCGTGGAATATGCGGAGTATCCCATTTACACAGATGCGCATACCTTTATCCCTGTCAACGAGAGCATCCTTCGTTTTAGTCTGAGAAATAGTACCATCCGCTACGGTACCAGTGGAATTCGACTGGATACAGACTGGCGGAGTGAAGTGGTCGAAAACGACATCTATGGATTTGAGTACTCTGGGGTAGGATTTTACGGCTATGGCGGCTCTACCATCAACATGGCAGGTCCCTATCTCATCAGCTGTAACCGAATCCATGGTAATGGTTCTTCTGCCATTGCTTCCTTTCTCACCGTGGCAAATGCTCATATTACCGGGAATGAGATCTACGACATGACAGGGGAGTATGGCATAAACCTTTGGCGCGGGAATGGAGGGGCAGTGATCGTAGAAAACAATGTCATTTCCGAAACAGGGATAGGCATCGGTGAAAGCTCTCCCTCCTCAGCCCCAGCTGCCATCATCCGGAACAATGTCGTATTCAACTCTGACGTCGGTCTCCAGATGGGCAGTGAAGGAGGTACGATTGTTCAAATGAATGTATTGGTACAAAACACCATTGGTTTCTATCAATTTAATTCGGTACCTGGCACCCCAGCCGAATTTTCCTACAACCTGATCAGTCAAAACGATACGAATTATAGCAATGAGGTGAATCTTCCCTTCATCGGAGAATTGATCACCACCAATGCGAATGGGGATTCTGTAGATGCCTATTTCAACCTGGACCAGGACCCGCAATTGGGGAGCAATAACCTGCCTTTGCTTGGTTCCCCTTTGGTAGATGCAGGCGAACCCAGCCAAACAGATGTCGATAGCAGTGTGCGGGACATAGGCTTGTCGCCAGATGCGCTGACTTGCTGGGATACGCAGATATTGCCTCGGCCCGTGTATCCAGGGGATGCCAACTTTGATCAAATCGCCAACGTCTGGGATGTGTTGCCCATCGGCTTGACATACGGCCAAACCGGACCGCCTCGCCTCAACGCCAGCCTCAACTGGGAACCACAAGACGCAGACGGATGGGGAGATACTCTGGCGGCGGGCATCGACATCAAACATGCTGATGTAGATGGGAATGGCCTCATCGAAGCTGCCGATACCTTGGGGATTGTGCTGAACTATGGTTCGACTCATACGGAAGGACGTGGCCAAACCCAACCCAATGGCGTGCCCCTATACCTGGACATGCCAGTCAATCAAACTCCTGGGGATACCTTGGCCATCCCCATCATGCTGGGGAACATGGACACCCTGGCGCAAAACCTCTACGGATTGGCATTTGCGATCAGCTATGATACCAGTCTGGTAGCACCCAATAGCGTGAAAGTTCATTTTGCGAATTCATGGATGGGCACAGACAATGTGGACATGCTGACTTTGTATCATGACGACTTTTCACTGGCCCAGGTAGAAATCGGGATGGTCAGAACCGATGGGATAGAAGTCTCTGGCTTTGGGCAAATCGCCACCTTGATTGTGGTCATGGATGATGACATTGCCAAGCAAAGCGTTCCCTTTGAACTGAGTTGGGGGCAGGTGAACCTGATTCAGCTGGACGAAAGCCCCATTGCAGTCAGTCCGCAAAACGCGAAGACGGAGATTCAGACCAGCATGGACGAATGGCTGGACGCCCAGCTTTCGGTATATCCTAACCCTGCCCAGGATCAGGTAATCATCCGCCTGGATCAAGCCGAAACCGATTTTCAAGTTCGTCTTTTGGACTATTCCGGTCGGATGCTGCTACTCACGCAGTTGAGTGCTGACCAGCCCGAGAAACAAATAGAGGTGGCTTCCTTTGCTTCAGGCATATATTTGCTACAATTGCTCGCCCCAGATCAATCCATGATTACCCGAAAAGTGGTCATTGAGTAAGAACGTTCGATGAGCACTTTCAAGCGCTACCGAGCGCAACCATGAGGGCGGAGGTCGAAAGGCCTTCGCTTTTGTTATTCTGGTCGGACATAGGCTTGCTCCATCACCCAGGCATCAAACTCAAACCCATCTTCTCGCATGGAAAAGGAAATGGTGTGGGTCCCAGCTTCTTCGATGTCCAAATAGATCAGGCGTTCCACCCCACAGTGTTGTTCCTGGGTTCGTTGCTTGCTCTCCCAGGTCCATTGGTGCTTGCCTGCGCACCATTGCATCCGCTGGCCACTTTCTGGCCATGCGCCATCCAGTCCGACGTGGATGCCATTGTCTTCGGTTCCGGTGGAGAAGGCGCGCACCCAGATGAAGTATCGCCCTGGCGCTGGGACTTCCACCTCATAATGTAAAATGGCCATTGCGCCGGGCGAATTGATGAAATTCTCTCCTTTGATCAGAGCATCATCATGAGTGGTGCGGGTATCCGGGAGAATTTCCAGGTAGGCGCCACCACTGGCACTGGAGGCATGGCTGCTGTCAGGATCGGCCAGTTCGCTAGGAGAATGATCGGCATCGACCTGGTACCAACGACGAAGCGAGTCTTTTTCCTGGCGCTGGTAGGCTTCGGCTTCTACCCGTAGATATCCATTCTCTACCCGCTTGGGAGGAGAAACAGGTTGAAAGGCGGATAACAGCAAGCAGCCAATCAGACTGGGTAGGGATGCGTGCCGAAGAAAGGAGGGGAGAGGTTTCATAGACTTCTGAAAGGAACCAAAGGTACGGAAAGGATCGAATGACTCCGCAAGGCTTACCGTTTTTTGCTACAGGCAGGCGAAAAGGGGCTGGAAGGTCTGAGCAAGGCGAAGAGTCTGGAGCAAAGCGGAAGACGGTAGCGATAGCGGACCCTGAAAGCACCTGACCCCGAGCTCACGATCTCGTGAGGTCGGGGATTCGTCCACATCAAGCATTTCCCTCCAAAACGCAATGAACAAACTTATGTGGAGCAAATTGAGTATATTCAAATGAACTAAGTGAGACTCAAAAAATAACTTGGACCTTTTCACTCGTTCTTTCTTCCCATCTCTT
>JBCCCJ010000497.1:0-5185 GCA_039033615.1 Bacteroidota bacterium | reverse complement strand
GTCAGCAAAGTCTTTCTTGACCTGAATGCGACGAATTTCGCTGAAGAAATTTCGCAATTGGGTGGTAGTCAAGGCGTCTCTTCCAGACATGACCCGGCCCTTTTTGGTTTTGAACAAAGCGGCCAAATGCTTGCCGAAATCTTCGGCAAATTGGACCGCAGGCAAAGGCAGGCCCTTGCCTTGGGTGAGCCAGGTGGGATCGAGCTGGGTTTGGCCGATCTTCCTGGCCTCCTCATCATATAGGGGAATGCGAATGGCTTGGCTCATAAGCGATAGGTGAAGGAGAATTAGCGTTGGCGAAGTTCTGCGAGTTGAGCGGCCAGCACGTAGAGGTCTAAGGTCCGGCCTGCTTGTTCGTATTGTTGGGCCGCTTTGGCCGGGTCGGGCTGCCAGCGGTTGGTGAAAATCTCATTTTTCACCTGGTCGAAAAAGGCACTCAGTGCTGGATCCTTGCGGTTAGATGTTCGGGCAGATTGCGACAGATGATACACAATCAGCCACACCCAATCATTGTGGCCTCGATCTTTGAGGCCCTTGAGGTGGTAGAGCTTGTACAAAAATTGCTGACTCAGCCTGCCTTCCTCCAGCAATTGGAAGATGCGCGCACTGTATTGCCACACCCCCTCAAACTCCGCCCCCCAGCCGATGGTCTGACCCAAGAGATGGAAGCCATCTTTGCCGGGATGTCCTTTGGCCTCTTTCTCTGCGGCTCCTGCAAATTCTGCGCCTTTGGAAAAGGGAAATTTCGGCTTGATCAGGGCCAAGCCCCCTGAAATCGACAGGCCCGGACGCTGGCAGACAAAGCGGCCAAAATCGGCCCGGATGCGTTGGGCCATTTCTAGGACCAGGTCCCAGCGCCCAAACAAAAAGAGGTCATCTCCCCCGGAGTAGAGCACGTTGATCCAGTCTTTGTAGGGATCCCCCTGCTCGCTGACGACATGGTCGCGCAGCCAACTCAGGTAGCCCCCAAAAAACCAATCCAATTGGGCAGAGAAAGTGGCGTAGGCGGTGAAGGTATTGACCGCTTGGAAGCCATGCTGGAACAAATAGCCCAGGTTGTCCACGTCCATGCGTAGGATGCCCAAGCGCGCAAAATTGCCCGCGGCTTCTCCTCCAGAAAGTTGTTCGGTGTCTTTTTCCTCAAAACGACCCTGCTGATTTCTGAAGGGCTTGGGTGCTCCGTTTTCGATGACAAAGGCGGGGGCATTGCCGCCATAAAATGCAAAGCCATAGGAGCTATGGGCACCCGGTTCCAGGATCAGGTCATCGTCCTGCAAAAAATCCGTGCGATTGATCAGGCGGATGCGGCTGTGTTGGAGGGAAGGGACATAAAGTCCTACCTTGTCAAATTCAAAAAAATACTCTCGGGTGAAATCTTTGGGGCGCTGCAAGCGATGTTGGACCTTGGCTACCGGAAAGACCTCGATTCCGCCTTTGCTAGAGCCTTCCTGTCCTGGGAATTGGGTGTTGTAGTGGATGACGTTTTTCATCTGATACCCCAATCGCGCCTGTTGCAGGACCATCTCACTCACGTACACCGCTTTTTTACTAGCGTCCCCTCCGTTGAGGTTGAAGGTATCCTCTTTCCCTGCTTGCCAGATCACCCGTTCTCCAGTGATGGAACAAATGGTACCCTTGCTTTTTTGGTTTTCGTCCACTCCCTCTTCAATCAGGCCAAAGAACGCATCATATTGTTCTGCCAGCACTGACTGAAACGGCTGATACTTGCGGCGTGCCGTTTTTTGGCGCAAGGCTTCCCACAATTCGCCTACCCCCTTGGCTTGCTTCACCTGACCAGAATCTGTTTCAAATTCCACTTGCTGATCGGCGTAGCGAAAAGGAATGGCGGCGGTGTGAATGGCCAAACGTCCCCCATGATCGTCCCACATACGTTTGTCCAACTCGGCCTGCAACTGCTGCAGCGCAGCTTGAAGCGAACTGGTATGGGGCAGAATCACGTACATTTTTCCGCCACTGTTGTACACCACGTGGGCGATGCTGATGGCGATCTTGGGCTCATCGATCAGTTCCTGAATCAGGCCGTCCATCAATAACTGTAGGTAGAAAGAGCGGCCTTTGAGGCCTTTGAGAGCTTTGGAGCGGACGATGTCATAGACAAAGTCCTGAATGCCAGAAAGGTCGGCACAAAATAATAAGAGCGGAAAAGCAGGGTTTTCGCGACTTTGTTCGGCCCGGTAGAGACTGTGGGCAATCGCCGCTCGTAGCTTGAGGTATTCAAACAAACTCTGCCCCCGCTGATGGCCCGTTTGGCCCACGGGGATACAACTGGTGTATTTTTTCAACAAAAAAACCAGACTCTCCGTGAAGGTATCGATTCGCGCCCCGGTCAGCTTCACCAATTTTTGGTACTCTTGCCCAAATCCTTTCCATAAGGCTGCATAATCGCCAGTTGGGGCCGCTTGCGGCAAGACCTCCGCATCCGAAATGTCTAAGGGAACAAAGGGAAATACCTGTCCACTTGGGACATAGGCTGTCTCTTTCTCCTCGTCTGTCAGCACCTGCAAGCATTCGCTGATGGGCTGAAGCCCCACGGGTTGCGCCGCGTCAACCCTCGGCTGCTCCCCATTCAAGGCCCACAGACCCGCCTGTCGAACCCAGCGATCAACATCCGCCTCTACCACTACACAGTCTGGTAAGACCGGGTCGGGCAGACCGCTGTATTGACTCAGTCCCTGAGTCAAGGCGTAGGCCAGGAGAGAAGGGGCGGCATCACTCATTCGGCGTTTGTTGAAATGGTGGTGGGAAAGGTGATAGCGTCGTAGGTATTAGAGAAAAGGGTTATCGGACTATTGGCTGGTAGCCCTAGTTCATAGGCTTTCAGGTGTTCCATCGTATGGGGGTCTATCCTTTTTGATCCTTTGTTCTCATGGAAATCATAGAGAATGACAGGAATGAGATGCTTCCTACTACTTGATCCAGTAGGCTGCATCTGGTACTCCAATGAGGAAGAAAGTTGAGGCAGTAGTTGATCTACCAAGACACCATCGTATTGGATTTCCTGTACCTTGATTGTTCCATCTTTTTGGGGAAATTGCTTTTGACGACTGCGGTTAGGGAAATAGCAATGAATGATGACATTGTACGTATCTAGGTTTTCGGCAGGATCATAAGGAGCATGATTCACCATCGCTTTTCCTTGTTTCAGAATGGCAATTTCTCGTTTTTCCAATTCCGGCAGCAAATCAGGATTGGGCACTACCATCCGAATCTTCGCTTGCTCCCACAACACCTGCTTGCGAGCGATCTGTTGGAGGGCTCCGACCAAGTCCTCATTTTCTGCCAGCTTTTGCTTCATCAACCTTCCTAGCTCCGCTTCCAATTTTTTGCGGGTTTCCGTTTCGATGGCAGTTCGGGCAGCTTCGAGTTCTGCCATTCCTTTGGTACGGAGGTCTTGCAAGGTCTTGACGCCGAGAAAGGCGAGCACCCCAGCCAAGGCCGAAATGAGGATGCCCAAGGTGCTGTAGGTACGGGTAAGAAAGCTCTGGTATTCCCGTCGCTCTTGTTCGATATAGGTGCGGTATTCCTTGATTTCAGCCAGCATAAAGCCCGTTTGCCAGGCCGGAAGGGTGTCAGCCCGAATCTCCAGAATGCTGGGTTGGGCGGAGGGGGAATCGGCTGGTAGGGCCTTCACCGCGCCCCAATTGATCCAGCCAATGGCTCCAATCGCGAGCACGACCAAGATTCCGGCTCCGATGCCCCAACCTGTCCCAGAAGGAATTTTGTCCATAGTCAGCAGGAAATATGAATGGAGGATAAAGATAGGAAAAACCTGGCAAGAAAAAATCCAGCAGGGAAAAATGTCCTATCTTTGGGCATGCAAGCAACTGGACCTTCCCTCATTCGGACCCTGGTGGCCCATTTTTCCTTGCCCCTTCGCCCGCATCAGCTCAATCGCTGGCGGGGTGCCTTTGTGGAAATGGGCAGTCGGGAGTATGACCTGCTGCACAACCACCGGGCCGAAGGAGGGCTGCACTACCGCTATCCTCTGATCCAATATCGGATCACGCGGGGCAAAGCCGCCATTTTTGCGATCGGAGCAGGTACGCAGGCCATCCAGCAAGTGCTGTCTTCTCAGGATTGGACGCTGCGCTGGAATGATGCGCCCTTTTCCCTGGCACTGGAGCAACTGACCATGGGAGAGCATCCCCTCCTCCCGAGCGATACTATGCGCTGGTATCGCCTGATGGATTATGTGGCCCTGAACCAGGCCAACTACGAGCGCTGGCGGGAGTTGGATAGCTACGTGCCTCGGGTCCAACTGCTCGAAGACATCCTCACGGGCCACATTCTGGGCTTTGTGGAGGCCATGGGGCAGCGCCTGCCCGAGCAATCCCTCGAAGTGCGACTGGTCAACGTCCGGAGTTGCCGCACAGTCAAGGTGCGCAATACCCCGCAGATGGCCTTCAATCTGTTGTTTCGCGCCAATGTGCAGCTGCCCCCCGGCATCGGTCTGGGCAAATCCGTGAGCCTAGGCTACGGCCAATTGTGGCCCGTGCGGAGGGGGGAGTAGCAGGAGGGGGTGGCTGGGCATAGCCGTCCGGTTAAGGTTGCCGATAGGCAAAAAGCCCCCTTGCAGCGTCGGAAATGAAGAATTGGAGGCTTGTATTGAGCTTGCCGAAATAACGGGTTGGGGGATGTAACCAGTTCAAAATCAACGATTCACCCCCCATCCCCCCTCGCATACCGCACCAGGCCAACTGCACAGGGGGGCGGCCTACGGCTGATTTCTGCTTAACCGGACGGCTATGGAGTGGTAGGGGCAGTAGGCAGGTAGGAGTGGGAGTAGGAGTAGGGAGTGGTGGTACAAGGGTCTTTCAGGGCGTTGGTTGTATCACCCCCCGCAAGCAAGGAAGACAAATTTGCCAATCTTCTTTACATGTCCTATCTTCCCCTTGAGCATCTTTGACGTATTACCCCTCAAATTCTTCCACCTCCTGGAAATTTTTGTTTGAACAGTCATTCATCGTTTACCCCCGAAATGTCAAAAACCCCCGATTTAATTTTCCGCCAGATAGGCTTAATGAGCTGTATATCAGCCCGTTGGAAAAGAGGCAGGGTAGGAGTGCCATCCAATTTTAGGTAGGACTGCGACGGCTGTGGGTAGGAGGAGGCCTTGGTAGGTTGGGGTAGGAGTGCCATCCAATTTTAGGTAGGACTGCGACGG
>JBCCCJ010000496.1:0-5186 GCA_039033615.1 Bacteroidota bacterium | reverse complement strand
GTAGAATCAAATAATGGGGAGACCCCCTGCAGGCGCGGAGCGACTGCTACTTACCCCTCCCAACTCCCGATGCTCCCGCCGAGCGGAGAGCAAAGGACCATCGCTTGTCTAGCCAGGTTCTTTCGAGCAGATGAAAACACATGCTACTAGACATTTCAAAAAGGAACCTTATGCTTCTATTGTCCAAGCTTTGTATCGCCTGTCCCGCAAGCGGGATTTCGCAAGCTCAACCGGCCTGACTTTTTGTACGCACAAAAAGTCAGCAAAAAAGCGCCGAAGTCCCAGCCCAACGCCACTTCCCGCCCCAGCACCTCGGACGCAGTTCATTCCGAAGAAATCGGAATGCCCAACCCGCCTGTGTGGTGAAGACTACGCCAATAAGAGCCTTTTCGGACTTTTGTCCAGTAGTATGATGAAAACATTGTCCCACCCCCAAGGATCATGAGAAACAAGTATGAATCTTTTGCGAGAAGGCATCCCCTTGCCTATTTTGATCCTTACCTTCTGTGAATCGCTATATCACCCTTGTCAACATGAGTTTCCTCAAAGCCGAATGGCGAAAACTGGCCATCGCCAATTATGTGATTGATCCCAGCATCCTCAAGCAGTACATCCCGGCTGGTACAGAGCTGGATTTCTGGGAGGATAGATGTTATCTGAGTTTGGTGGGCTTCATGTTTGTCAACACCCGCCTGCTGGGAATCAAAGTACCCGGACATGTGAATTTTGAGGAGGTCAATCTTCGCTTCTATGTCAAACGCCTGGATCAAGGAGAGTGGAAGCGGGGGGTGGTATTCCTCAAAGATATTGTGCCTCGGGCAGCTTTGACCTTCGTCGCCAATACGGTGTACAAAGAGCACTATGAAACCCTGCCCATGCGCCACGAATGGACCGAAGAGTCCCAACTTCGGCGGGTTACCTATGAATGGAAAAAGAAGAGCTGGCAGCGCTTTTCCGTAGAAGCAGAACGCTCTGCAAAGAAGATGGAACCCGGTGGGGAAACAGAATTCATCACCGAGCACTACTGGGGCTACGCTGCCCTCAACGATCGCCACAGCAATGAGTATCAGGTAACTCACCCCAAATGGGTGCATTATCCGGTCTTACGTCATGAAATGGAGGTGGACTATGGCGCGGTGTACGGCGCTGAATTTGCGTTCTTGAACGAACGAGAAACCGATTCTGTGATGCTCGCAGAGGGCTCTGAAATCACGGTGGAAAGCAAACGGAAAATCAGCGGATAGCGGCCTTTTGGGACCCATTCCCCCAAAATCTTACTTCTCCCCATCTCAGAACAATAGGCAGCAACTTCAGGCGTTTCCCTCCTACATGCGGAGCACACCTGTGTAGTACGACCTAAGCTGCTTTCCTTTATGCCTGTTGCTTTTTCCAACCCCTCCCGTCGGAGAAATTGGTTGGCTTCCCTACTGATTTGCCTTGCTCTTGTTCTGATCTCTGCCACCCCCCATTTGCTGACCCAAAGCGGGCTATTTGCTCCGGTTCCGGTCGCGCCCTTTTTGAATGGTGCCATGCCTGCCAACACGCCGGGCGTGAGTAGTGGAGCCTGGGTACTCGAAGATGCTTTTCCTGATTTGACTTTCAATAGTCCGATGTTTCTCTGTCAAGAACCAGGAAGCAATCGGCTGTATGTGGCTGAAAAACGAGGGAGAATCTACGCCTTCAACCATAGCCCGTCCGTTTCCAGCCGTACAGAAGTGCTCAACATCCAGAGCAATACCGACAACGGCGGAGAGAGTGGCCTGCTTAGCTTTGCCTTCCACCCCCAATACCCGGACAGCAATTATCTCTACGCCTTCTACCAAAGAAACGGGACCCTCCATTCCCGGATTTCTCGCTTTACCATCAATCCCGCAACCGATCAGGCAGTCCCCAACTCGGAATTGGTGCTCATCCACCAGCGGGATGAAGCCCGCAATCACAATGGTGGCTCCCTCTTTTTTGGGAATGATGGCTACCTCTACATCAGCATGGGCGATGAAGGGGGCGGCAACAATGTGTATGACAATGGGCAGGTGCTAGATGATGAATTGTTTGGAGGGGTGCTGCGGATAGACGTGGATCGAAATGCCAGCACCAGCCATCCCATTCGACGCCAGCCGAATCCGGGGAGTAGCTATACCCAGCACTATTTCATTCCCAATGACAACCCTTGGTTGGATACTGGCGGTGGACTGCTGGAAGAATTTGTTGCGCTGGGCTTGCGCAATCCCCACCGCATGACCTATGACGCCATCTCCAACACCATCTGGGCCGGAGATGTGGGCCAGTCGTCTCGCGAAGAAATCAACCTGATTGAAATGGGGAAAAACTATCAGTGGGGGTATCGGGAAGGGACCAGAACAGGTCCTGATCCCATTCCGGCTACCCTGTACGGGACCGATCAGGGGCCAGTATATGAATATCCCACCAGCCAGGGTCGCTCGGTAACGGGCGGGTACATCTACCGGGGAAGCATGCATCCCGATCTGCAAGGCCAGTACATCTTTGCAGACTATGTATCCCGACGGGTGTGGGCCATGACCGATCCCATGGGTGCCAGTCCCAGCGTAACTCAGTTGATGAGCCTTGCCACGGGGGGATCGCTCTCTTCTTTTGGGGTAGATGCTGCTCAGGAGTTATATGTCCTGGAGCTTGGGAATAATGGCAAAATCTGGCGACTCAATCGGCAAAACCCTGGTGCGCCAGAGCCTCCTGCTTTGCTATCACAGACCGGAGCCTTCACCGACTTAGCCAATATGACCCCGGCCAGCTTTTTGATTCCCTACACCATGAATCAACCTTTTTGGTCCGACGGTGCAATCAAAAGTCGCTACCTCATTCTGCCCAATGATGGCACCCACAACACCCCGGAAGAGCAAATCGTCTATGCCGAAAGCGGTGCCTGGGACTGGCCGGAAGGAACCATTTTGATCAAACATTTCGAGATGGAGATGGACGAAAGCAATGCTTCTGTGCGGCGAAAATTGGAAACTCGCTTCATGATCAAAGGCAACAACAGCAACTTCTACGGCATCACCTATCGCTGGCGGGAAGACCAAACAGATGCCGAACTGCTCAGCGATAGCTGGACCGATACCCTCAGCATTGCTACAGCCAACGGACCAAGAGAAGTGGAATGGTACTATCCCAGCCGAGGGGATTGTATGACCTGCCACAATGAAGCAGCCGGGGGCACCCTGGGCCTGCGCACCGCCCAACTCAATGGGGATCAGCTGTATCCCAGCACCGGAATCACGGCCAATCAGCTCAAAACTTTGGCGCATCTGAGCATGTTTGCCAATGCACCCGATACGACCCAACTGACAGGTTTGCCCCAAGCCGCTCCGCTGGACGACAACAGCCTTTCCCTGGAACTGAGAGCTCGGACCTATCTGGATGCCAATTGTGCCGCTTGCCATTTGCCAGGGAATTTGCCGCAAGCGCAGTTTGATGCCCGATTGGAAACCCCACTGGCCCAATCGGGCATGGTCTATGGCCCCCTCGCCAATGATCTGGGCATCGCAGGGGCTCGGGTGATCATTCCCGGAGATCTGGAGGGCTCGGTCTTGTACCAACGCCTTGCCCGAGTGCATGAGGATATCGCCATGCCCCCCTTGGCCAAAAATCTACTCGATACCGCTGGCGTACAGCTAATTGCGGACTGGATTCAAGCGCTAGACCCTGCGCAAGTAGCCGATTGTGGAGGCATCAATTTCAACGATTATGCCGTGCAAACCTATGATCCAAATCAGGATGAAGGCATTCACAGTGTGTTAGATGGCGGCGCGACCCTTTTTGTAAGTAATAACGGCTGGAAAAAAATTGACTTCCCCTATACCATCACCGCTAATACCATCCTGGAGTTTGACTTTCGCAGCGATGTAGAAGGAGAAGAACACGCCATCGGCTTTGACAACAACAATCAGGTGGACAACAACCGCTTCACCCTCTTTGGAACCCAGAATGTCAATACCAACCTGGATTTCAATACCTACGCAGGAAATGGAGCCTGGCAGAGCTTCAGCATTCCGGTTGGGAATTACTACACGGGCAGTCGGACGGAATTGTATTTCCTGGCTGATCACGACAACAGTCCTGGCAACGGAACCTCCTACTTCCGCAATGTCAAGGTGTACGAAAGTAGCTGCAATCCTTTGACCGCTCAGGCCATTGACTTTGCTCCCCTTCCCCCCAAAATGGATCCACTTGCATCCATCCCTATGGCCGCTACTGCTAGCTCTGGACTGCCAGTTACTATTTCGGTAGTAAGTGGGCCGGCTGAAATCATCAACAATGAATTGGTATCCACTGGGCCTTCGGGTAGGGTAGTGGTTCGAACGGAACAGCCGGGAAATGGCAGCTTTGACGCGGCTCCTATCAAGGAGCAAACCATTCAGGTAGGAGCCCTTGGGTATTGGAACGGAACCGGATTGACCGGGACCTATTTTTCTGATCTTAGCTTGACTCAGCAGGCATTGACCCGCACTGATCCACAGATCAATTTTTTCTGGGGCAGTGGTTCGCCAGCTCCCAATCTCGCCTACGATGGCTATAGCGTCCGTTGGGAAGGCGAAATCGAAGCCCTGGTCAGCGGGAATCATACCTTCACCGCTCGCAGTGATGATGGGGTACGTCTGTGGGTCAACAATCAATTGATCATCGACAATTGGCAGGATCAGGCGGCAACTGAGGCCAGCGGCACCATTACCCTCACGGCCTTACAACGGGTACCGATCCGGGTCGAATACTACGAGCGAGGCGTGTACGCCCAAGCTCAGTTGAAGTGGTCCGCCCCTGGGATTCCGGAAGAAGTGATTCCCTCCTATGTCCTATATCCAACGGCTGGCGGTAGTTTCCCGGTTGAATGGGGCGAGTTTTTCGCTACGGCCGAAGCTGCAAAAGTCCGCCTGGAATGGGAAACCCTCAGCGAGCGCAACACTGCCTCGTTTCAGATCGAACGCTCCCATGACAATCGGGCTTTCACAGAGATCGGTGCAGTCGCTGCCCAGGGAGAAAGTGCGGTTCTCCAGTCTTACCAAAGCTTTGATGAACAACCGCTGCCGGGGGTGAATTATTACCGCTTGCGACAGCTAGATCTCGATGGACAATTCAGCTTTTCCGAAGTGAGAGAAGTGTACTTTGATGCCAGCCTTGCCAGCTTGCAGCTACAAGTGTATCCCAATCCT
>JBCCCJ010000495.1:0-5191 GCA_039033615.1 Bacteroidota bacterium | reverse complement strand
TGAGGGCGAACGCTTTCAATTTTTTTCTATCAAAGAAGCCTTGCAGCTCAAATTCTCCCATATCATTCGGGACATCCTGGTAGATTTTTTGGCATGGGAAGACAGGCCGGAGGGAGTAGGGAGAAGGAAGGAGTAGTTGGGAGTAGCAATTGGTCATAGACCATTCCGATCATCATTTTTCATTCAGCATTCGTCGGTTCAGCATTAAGAAGATTCCCTCGACTTCGAGGCAGGACTCTCTGCGGCCTGGAAGTCTACGGCACCTCTTGCCAGCGGTACCTTCCCCTCTTTTCACCGAAAAGCGAGTCGTTTTCCTTTGCGAGGGAAAACGGGGCTGCGCGGAAAGGGTACAACCACCTCTTGCCAGCGACAATTCCCGCCTCTCGCTTCCCGCCGCGCAGCAGTCTCGCCTCCCATCGGCAACAAATCTCTCTGACAAGCCCGTTTTTCGGGCTGCTCTGACCTCTGACAGCACAGCGATCTGACATCTCTTCCCTATCTTTGGCTATGGAAAACAATTGGCAGGAAATTCTCGCCCAAATGAGCCCCGAAGAGCAGTATGCGTACTTCGTCGGTCAAGTCGCCGACCAGGAAGTAATGTGGGGCCTATACCTAGAAAAGCAAAAAGGTTGGGCCATGACCCGAACGCCTGAGGGCAAACAGTTGCTGGTCCTGTGGACTGATCCGGGGCAGGCCGCCCAGCATGCCAACGGCACCTGGAATCGCTATCGGGTGGAAAGCCTGGATCTGCATGGCTTTTTGGAATTCGGATTACAAGATCTCGCAGAAGCCAAGCAGGGCGTCAGTCTGTTGTATCAGGAAGGAGAAGGTGGCTTGGTGGTCGAGCTGGAAGATTTGAAGCGAGATTTGCTGGCGACTTTGGCATCGGAGGAAGAATGAATGCAAAAGTAAATCCGAACGTCCCTTGGACTCTGATTGTTGACATAGGCTTTCCTTGATACGTCCATTTTGTGTAAATTGAAGGAACGATATGAATTATGGCTAGAGATCGCTATCATGATTTGGTTCGCTTGGCACTTGAACAAGAAAACTGGCAGGTTACCCATGATCCTCTGGTCCTAGAAGCTGGTGTAAGAAACGTCAACATTGATCTAGGGGCAGAAAAACTAATTGGAGCGGAAAGAGGGACAGAGAAAATTGCCATAGAAATCAAAAGTTTTTTGAACCCTTCGCCAATGACTGATTTTTATCATGCGTTAGGGTAGTTTGAAGTGTATCAAACCTTATTGGCAGAACAGGAGCCTGATAGGACACTCTTTCTCGCGATACCAAGTATGGTGTTTGACTCTTTCTTTCAAGAGACATTTACGATTCAACTGGTAGAAAAATTTAACCTTCGCTTGATCGTTTATGGCATTGATCAACCAATCATCTTGTCATGGAAAAAGTAACGCAGTACAAAGAAATTGTTCGTAAGGTCTTGGTAGAAGTAGCCCGTGCTGGCAGGAAAGCCGAAGATCCCATACAAGCATCTGTGGCAGCAGACATGAAGAATGGACACTTCTTGGCCTTCTTTGATGGCTGGCGGGGAACCAAAAGATCGTATGGAATTTTCATTCATGTAGATGTCCTGCCAACTGGTAAAGTATATCTCAGACACGATGGAACAGATGTGATCATTGCCCACAAACTAGAAGCGGCAGGGATTCCCAAGTCTGATATTGTGTTGGCTTTTCACCATCCGATACAGCGACCTGATACAGAATATGCACTTGCTTAGGCACTTCCTGACTTGATCAACAACCCAATGAATCGATATTTGCTACCCATTGTGGCCTTCTTGGCTGCATTCGTCTTGGCGCATTGCGGCTCCCCCAAGTCCTCTGTTCAACTGCCGAGCCTAGACGATCGGGTGGATAATTTTGGGCTGTATGACCAAGTGGATGCTTTTCATCGGCTGTACTATTATTCCGACGCTGAGGCCATCGTCCTCTATGTCCACGGCAATGGCTGCCCCATCGTACGCAACGGCCTGCCCGGTCTTCAGGCAGTCCGGGACGAGTTCGCGCCCCAAGGCGTGAAGTTCTTCATGATCAACTCCAACCTCCAGGACAATCGGGCCAGCATCGCCCAGGAAGCCAAAGACTTTGGCGTAGATTTCACCATCCTGGATGATGCAGAGCAATTGGTAGCCGAAGACTTGGGCATCCACCGAACCGCCGAGGCGATCGTGATCAACCCCAAGAATTGGAAAATTGTCTATCGAGGCCCGGTAGATGATCGCCTGAGCTACGAAACCCAGAAGCAGGAAGCCAGCAAGCATTATCTGGCGGATGCGCTTACCGCCCACCTCAAGGACGAACTGATCGCCGAAGCCATCATCGAATCTCCCGGCTGTCTGGTAGCGGTGCCCTATCGCGAGCGTCCCACTATCGAAGCCATCACCTATACCAAAGACATCGCTCCCTTACTCAAAGAAAATTGTCAGACCTGTCATCAGGAAGGCGGCATCGCTCCTTGGGCCATGACGGGCTACGATGTGGTGCGCGGTTGGTCGCCCATGATGCGGGAGGTGCTGCGAACCCGTCGCATGCCTCCCTGGCACGCCGATCCTCACTATGCCAGCTTTTCCAACGACATCTCCCTGAGTGGAGAAGAGCGTCGCAAGATCGTCCACTGGGTCGAAATGGGTGCTCCCCGAGGGGAAGGAGACGATCCCCTCGCTGATCTCCCCGGCCTCAACACCGCATGGCGATACGGAGAGCCCGATCTCATCATTGATCTGGAGCCCATGGAAATTCCCGCGACGGGCGTGATCGACTACCAGTACTACGAGCGGGAATTGCCCTTCGAAAACAACAAATGGGTGAAAGCAGTGGAATTCATGCCGGACAATCGCGCCGCCCTGCACCATGCACTGGTGAGTGTTACCTATCCAGATGGCTTTGAAGCAGAAGAACGCCGCAGTCGCTGGTTCGATGGCTTGTTTGCTACTTATGCACCAGGCGCAGAGCCAGAAGTCGCTCCCGAAGGCTCTGGTCGCTACTTGCCTGCTGGATCAAAACTGCTGTTTCAGGTGCATTATACCACCACGGGCAAGCCGGAATCGGATCGCTCCCAATTGGGCATCTTCTTTGCAGACGAAGCTCCTGAAAAAGAGTTCCTTACCACCGGTCCGGTCAACCCACGCTTGATGTTGCCACCGGAGTCCAAGCATACCGATGTACAGGCAGTTCAGCAGTTTGATTCGCCCATCACCCTCTATGGGATGTCGCCCCACATGCACTTTCGCGGCAAGGCGATGACCTACACCGCCATTTATCCCGACGGAAAAGAAGAAGTGCTGCTCAACGTCCCCAATTACAACTTCAACTGGCAGCGCTACTACCAGTTAGCTGAGCCTCGCGAATTGCCAGCAGGCACCCAATTGTTGGTGGACGCCGTCTTTGACAATTCTTCCCAAAACCTCTACAATCCCAGCCCGCAAGACACCGTGTACTGGGGCGAGCAGAGTTTTGAAGAAATGATGATTGGGTACATCACCTACATCAAAGAAGGCGAAGAGGTGGCCCAGATGTCCGAGGCAAAACAATGATCTCAATTGAACGAACCAGCCCCTGACTGATGAGGAGAAATGGATGTCCATTTCTCCTTTTTTATCTCTTGGTCGGGCGAGCAGAGAGATGTATGCCGTGCCGACACGGAGAGGAGTAGAGAGTTGAGTGGATTGTGGGCGAGTCCCCCCGCCCCTGCAACAGCAGGATCAGGGGTCAGGCTCTTACAGGGTACGCTCTCGCTTCCGTCTTCCGCGATGCTCCAGACCCTCCCTTCGGTCGGCCTTCCAGATCCTTCTCGCTTGCCAATGGCACTTTTCCCTTCCTTCGATGATGATTCTTGAGGCTTAATTTATTGCATGTCAAAAAAATTATTTAGATTTGTCTAAATTGACATGATAATCCTTGACATGAAAACCATTTACTTTCTTCTAATTACTCTGATGGGGTCCCTATGGTCCATATTCGCTCAACCACTCCAGGGTGCTGCGATAGCTGAGAAGGCAAGCCTTATCGGAACCATCAGCGATGACTCTGGAGAGCCTTTGGGAAGGGCAACTGTACTTTTGGATGGGACCAGCTTCGGTACCATTTCGGAAGAAGACGGGACCTTTCTTCTCGCTGATATTCCCGTGGGAACTTATGAACTCAAGGTGAAGTACCTAGGGTATGTGTCTGCCTCAGAAATCGTTGCTTTTGAAGCAGGGAAAACCCTAGAGAGAAATTTTTCCCTTAGGAAAGACGCCTTGAATTTGGAAACGGTGGTGGTCAGCGGGACCCGCTATGAGCAAGACCGGGTAAACAATCCAGTAGTGGTCAGCGTGTTGAACAATAAATTGCTCAATGCGACCCAATCCATTGCCATCTCAGAAGGCTTGAGCTTCCAGCCCGGAGTTCGGGTTGAAACCAATTGTCAGAACTGTGGCTTCACTCAAATTCGACTGAATGGACTGGAAGGGGCCTACTCCCAGATCTTGATCAACAGTCGACCCATTTTCAGTGCGCTCAACAGTGTGTATGGCCTGGATCAAATTCCTACCAACATCGTTGAGCGGATTGAGGTCGTCCGAAGTGGTGGCTCAGCTTTGTATGGCTCCAACGCCATTGGAGGCACCATCAATATCATCACGCGTGAGCCCGTAGAAAATTCCTGGGAAATCCGCTCCAACACCGCTCTGGTGGGGGGACAAGCCTTGGATCAGACCGTGAACATCAATGGTTCCATCGTCAATGAGAGCCTGACCAGCGGGGTTACCTTTTACGGGATGAACCGCAATCGTGGCAGCTATGATGCCAATGATGATGGGTTTACTGAATTGGTAGAATTACAAAATACGGTACTGGGAGCCAGGGCCTACTTCAAACCCAGCGACCGAAGCAAAATTTCCCTTGATTTCAGTGCCCTGGAAGAATATCGACGTGGTGGGAATCGCTTGGACCTGGCCCCGCATTTCACAGACATCACTGAAGAACTGGACCACAATACGTTTTTTGGTGGGCTCAATGTGGAACAATGGACGAAGGATAACCGGAATAAGTTCTCCTTTTATGCTTCTGCCCAACGCACTGATAGAGACAGTTACTATGGGGGCTTGGGCGGAGGCAGAACGGCCGAAGACAGCTTACTGGCCATCAGTGCCTATGGTTTGACGGAGGACCTTGCCGTGGTAGGGGGC
>JBCCCJ010000494.1:0-5194 GCA_039033615.1 Bacteroidota bacterium | reverse complement strand
AAATCGAATCACCCTGACCTCAGTTAACCGCGATCGCTTGCGGGGCGAAGGAGATCACTTCGGAGCCAATTTCAACGTATCGGTGTATCTCCGTCCGAGATAAGGAAGGGGGACTCCTTCTTCTTTTCTGCTTCAGCAGTGCCTAGTTCGCACATCACTGGACATCTTGTGAAGATACTTGGCATTCAACCATGACGTCGCCTTTCCCGCAAGCGGGATTTCGCAAACTCAACGGACTTCCTTTTTGTACGCACAAGAAGGAGGTAAAAAAGCGCCGAAGTCCCATGCAACGCTCATTGCCGCCCCAACACCTTCCCGATTCGGATCGGGATGGCCAACCCACCTTTGTGGTGAGAGCTGCGCTAGGAAGCCATCATTTGGACTTCTGTCAAGTGGTTTATACCCGATTCGATTGGGCGTTTCTGCGAAATTGAACCCTGATCATCTGCACCATTCACAATCAGTGCGGTAGTTTCGGGTGCCATCCAAGTGGAGTGCTTCTCCTGGGGCAGAAAGACTGTATTCATAGCGTTCCCCATTGAAAAAGTCGAGGCGCAAGATCGGAGAGCCATCCGGTGAAGCGGAGATGGTCCATGTGCCGTGGCCCTCTCCTCCTCCACTGTTGTAACCGGAGACATTGTCGCCACTGATGGTCATTTCATTGTTGCTTTGAAAGTAAAAGCCACCATCTCGGCACAATTCAATGATGCGCTTAGAACTGTAGCCTCCACTTACCCCGCCCACGGTTCCTGAAGGAGAATAATAGGAATCCATATACGTCAGTCGATTGCCTGACAAGAAGGGTTTCCACTGATTCACCATGTCTGCGATATCAAGTTTGGAAAAGTGTACGCTGTTTTTGATTTGCAAGACCAATTGGCGATAGGAATTGTCATATGCTTCTTGGGAGGTCAAAGCAAAAATACTCATTCCGCTGCCATGTGGATTGAGCATTCCTACTCCAAAGGCTTGAGCGGGCTGCCATTCGATGGTCCCTGCATACTCGGCTGCAATGCTGCTCCCATCCAGGACTTCAATGTGAGAAGCAGGATTCAGAAAGGTGCCATTGCCTTCATTGATCCCTGCCATCGCCTCTCGTTTGAGGGTTTTCATATCAGGATATTCATGTAGCACCATCAGGACCAGGCCAGGGATGCTGTTGTGGCCCATCAGAATGCCCTCTTCGGTCTCCTGCCCCACCCATCCAGCGGGAATCTGAAAGCGAATGCCGAGATGTTCATAATTGACCGTCCCACTCAATTGAGCATGAAGCGGAATCCCCAGCAGGAGAAATGCGAGTAACAGAAGCGGAAATTTCATGAGGGTTGAGGGTTGGGATTGGGAACAAAAAAGGCTCACATACACGCCCGGTATAGTCGGGCAGGAGCAGGAAGATAGGATTTCACTGGCTTTCTTCCCAAATACACAACTCCCCCGCCAGTTGCCTGACGAGGAACGTGCCTAGTGCTTATATGGCACTGCCTAGCGGGAAGCATGGACTGATCTGATTTTCCTCACTCCTTGCTTTCTCCAAGCACCAGCACGCTGTACTGGGCGAGTTTGCAGCTACCATTTTTCCGTTTGGTGACTTGTTTCTGGGAATAAATCACCTCTGAAAATTCTGCTAGCAATTCAGAGTGGAATGCTTGGGATTCTCCACTCAAATTGTGGAGGACCAATACACTTCCGTCAGGATGAGGCCGTTGAAAAACAATCAGTTCAGATTGACTTGCTACCTGAATCAAATTGGGGGATTGTACCTGCGCCAGCGCGGGGTGAGCAGTTCTCAACTGGATCATGCGTTTGTAGTGCTGGTACACCGAATGGGGATCCTGCTGCTGTGCTGCCAGCGGGCGGACCTGATCCGGCGTGCTGTGTGTTGCCTCCTGCCAACTCGTCTGCCACTTTTCCCCTGCTGCTACCCACAAAAAAGGCTCCCGAATCTCGGGGTCCGGCTTTTTGCCCAACATGCCGATTTCTTCCCCATAGTACAGAAACGGCAGCCCCGGCAGGGTCAACAACAAATTGGCGGCTACCTTGAGCTTGGCCGTATCGCCTTCCAGAACCGAACCCACCCGATTTTGGTCGTGATTGCTCAGGATCGTTACGTCTACAAACTCTTTGGAGGCCTCCCCATATAATTGATGAGCATGCAATAGGGTTTCGACCACTTGGCTGTCGCGCTCCTGTGCCACCACATGAGGGAGCAGATGACTGAGCTGAATGTTGAAATTGCCATGCAGCCCTTTGAAAAAGGGAGCCACGATTTCCGCGTCAGCATACACTTCCCCAATCAACAGAACCGCTTCGTTTGACTCTTCCATCTCCTGACGAAACTCTTCCCAGAAGGCATGGGCTTTCTCTGCCTCCCATTCGGGATAGGTATGTTTCGCAGCATCTAAGCGAAAGCCATCCACTCCAATTTCTTCCAACCAAAACTTCCCGATTTGATAGAGCTGAGCTCGAACCACCGGATTGTCCAGGTTGAGGTCAGGCATTACCCCAGAAAACAATCCGTAGTACTTTTCGGGCTCCCCCTCTGCCACAAAATGCCAGGGATAGACCTCCCAGGAATCCGGGCTTATTTCTCGAATCGCGATGCCCATGGAGTCAATCACCTTCGGAGATAGCCAGACATAATAGTCCCGATAGGGATTTTCCGGTCCTTGTTTGGCGGCTAAGAACCAAGGATGCAACTCACTGCTGTGGTTAAGCACAAGGTCTTTGACCACCTTGATGCCGTGCGAGTGGGCGGCCTCCACCAATTCACGGTAATCCTCCAGGGTTCCGTGCTCTGGATCTACCCTCAGATAATCCACCACATCATATTTGTGATAGCTGGGGGAGACACAGACCGGAGTCAACCAGATGACCTCTACGCCTAAGTCTGACAAATAGCCCAATCGAGCGGTGATTCCGTCCAGGTCCCCGATGCCATCGCCGTTTGAATCGGCGAAGGAACGCACGAAGATTTCGTACCCAATTCGGGGAACGGTTGATTGGGCCAAGGCGGAGGCAGTCCATCCCAGCCCAAGCAATACCAGCAAGAGTCGCATCATATCAATCAGAAAAAAGCCTGGCCTCCCCCTCCACCGGAAGGGAAGATCAGGCCTGAGAAGAACCTAGTTCTTGCGTACAGAATAGGTATAGTTTCCGCCTACTGCGATGTTCAGGGTGATGGAATAGTTTCCATCCTCTTCGACGGGGATATTGGCCCCGTCATACTCCATCGTCAGATCGGTGTCATTGTCCCCGAGGTTGATGCCCCAATCGTCATTGGCGCGGAACTTCATTTCGCCCGCAACCAAATCCAAGGTAATCCCCCAAGTCTGGGTTTCTTCGTTGTACTCCATGTCCTGATCAGCGTCCCAGCCACCAGGAGTAGCAGATCCAATCAATCCCCAGTCAGTTTTGTCAGCCGTCCAGGTCAGATCTGCGAGATTGGCACGAATGCGATAATAGCCTGCTTCGGCCAGACGGATGTTGTCTCCAGGAGAGGCCAGCACCCCAGTGCTGCCCCCGCTTTCGTCGCCAAAGATGCCGTTGTCCCAGTTGGGTGCATCCGTGAATTTGAACTCCACATCTGGGTCGGGGAAGTACACAAAGCCTTCGTAGTTCATGTCATCTTCTACCGAAACCACCGTTGCGGCCTGATCAGGGGTCCAGTTTTGATAGTTACCAGGTACATACAAGGCCGGGTACTCCACGAATTGCAGGTAAGGCGTCACCGTCAATTGCTTGACTTCAGCTACCAGTGATTCCACGTTGGGATTTACGTCAGAGTTCAGGCGAACATCTATGGTTCCCGCACTGCCAGGAGCGAGTCCTAGCAGGAGGGCCAGATTGTTCAGTTCTGCCCCAGTGTAGCTGAAAGAGAGATTCGGGCCTACTGTTACGCTTTCTGCCGTGAGAAAGTCTGTACCGGCTACCGCAAAATCCAGGCTATAACTAACTGCGGCCTTGAATCCGTAACTAGTCGCTCCCCAAGACATGGTCAGCACCGTCTGATCATCTTGATCCTCGGTCAGAACAACCGCCGCATTGTCAATGGAGAGGACAGGGGCGGCACCAGGTTGAATCACGGCCTGGACTTCTTCTTTTTGGCAGGACAGTAAGACGGACGCCAAAGCGACCACTACTGCCAGCAATGATATGCGAATATTCATGAGTCTTCAGTTTTGGAATGAAACAAACAGAGGGGATCAATAATCACCAGGATTTTGCTCCAGGTTGGGATTGGCGATCAGATCAGCCGAAGGAATGGGAAAGAGATCGCGAAAGTCGGGGACCGAAGTTCCCTCTGGCACTCCGCCTTTCCAAGGCCAGAGATACTCTCCTCCGGTGAAGAGACCAAAACGAATCAAATCTGTCCGGCGATGACATTCCCACTGCAATTCCCGCGCCCGCTCGTCAATGATGAATGGCAGGTCGATGCTACTCACATTGCCGGTATCGTCGCCATAGGCCCGCTCGCGCAGTTCGTTGATGTAGCCAATGGCAGCGGCTTCGCTGCCTCCGCTGGCACCACGCAGCACGGCTTCGGCATACATCAGGTAGGCGTCTGCCAAACGAAACATGGGGAAATCCGTGTCGGGGAAGTTGCCTTCGCTATCAGATCCAGCGTTCCCTTCAGAATCGACATTCTTGTACTTGGTAACGGCATAGCCATCGGTGAACGTAAAGATGTCTTCGATCTCCAGGTTTTGACCGTCGGTGTAAAACATCGCCCGGCTGTCAGTCGCCCCGGTGATGTCATCAAATTTGTTAACCAAGGCGCTGGTCGCACGCATGCCGCCCCAGCCTCCATTGATGCCAAATTCAGCTGGATTCATGCTTCCACCTACGGGAGCGTGGACCAGGAAGGTCATGCCGCCCCAGGTTTTGGTACGCTGCCCATCAAAGGCAATCGGGAAGATGATTTCGGGCGAAGTGTGGTTGTCTGCCAGAAACAAGCCTTGGTAGGTCGTCTCTAAGGTGAAACCAGCGTCAATCACTTTTTGGGTTTCTACCAACGCTTCGGTGTAGCGATCTTGACCGATGTACACCTGGGCATTGAGGTACAGTTTGGCGAGCAACATCCAGGCTGCGGCCTGATCTGCGCGGGCATATTCATTCGCACGAGGCGCTTTCATTTCCGCTTGCACCTCTTGCAATTCTGTTTCCAGGTAGGAAAACAGATCTGTACGATTGGTTT